>WLSJ01000132.1 GCA_009705865.1 Actinomycetota bacterium
AAATCCCTTACGAGAGGCTGACGAGGTCTAGCCATTCCTTGCTGAAGTAATCAACTTGGCCATCAGGCATCAGGATCACTTTTGTTGGCTTCAGGCGCTGTACGAACTCTTCATCGTGGCTAACCATGATGATGGAGCCAGGCCATGATTCAAGTGCGTCAGCTACTGCTTCACGACTTGCAGGGTCGAGGTTGTTTGTAGGTTCATCGAGAAGCAGAACATTGTTACGACCCACCATCAACATGGCGAGTGCAAGTTTGGTTTTTTCTCCGCCAGACAATGAACCGGATTCTTGAAACACTTTGCTGCCCTGCAGGCCGAACATGCCGAGCAACGCACGCATTTGAGTTTCAGTAAGTGCTGAACCAGCAGGCAATTCACGACGCATATGCCAAATCAGAGATTGATTTGGGTCAAGCGTGTCGTGTTCTTGGGCGAAGTAGCCCACTTCAACTTTGTAGCCCCACTCAATATCGCCAATGTTTGCTTGTGTTGCGCCGGCCAAGATACGAAGTAGAGACGTTTTGCCAGCACCGTTGAGACCTAGAACAAGAAGGCGTTCACCACGACCTAAGTCGAATGACACATCTTCAAAAATTGCAGGTCCGCCATAGCCCTTTGACAATCCCTTTGTGGTGACAACCGTGATTCCGCTCTGGGGTGGTGGAGGAAACTTCACCGTCATTGCGCGATCTTTCTTGCGCATGCCAGTTGATTCGCCTTCAATACGTGCAATGCGCTTTTCAATGCTGTGTGCCATCGTGGCCTTTGAGGCCTTTGCGCCGAAACGGTCGACCACTTCTTGCAGACGAGCCACTTCCTTAGCTTGCAGTGATGCTTTCTTCTCAGCACGTGATTCGTCTTCAGCACGAGAACGCTTGTATTGCGTATATGTACCGCGATATTCATACACCATGCCCGTGTCGTCTTCGTCTGGACGGTCTAAGTGAATGACGCGCGTGATCGCTTCGTCAAGAAGTTCAAGGTCGTGACTAATAACTAGCAATGCGCCCTTGTAGTTGCGCAAGAAATTGAGCAACCAGGTCTTTGCATCAATGTCTAAGTGGTTTGTTGGTTCGTCGAGCAACAACATGTCACTTCCTGCAAACAAGATACGAGCCAATTCCACACGGCGACGTTCTCCACCAGACAGAACTCCAAGAGCCAAATCAAGACGATCAGCTTTCAGTCCGAGGCCCGCAGCGATAGACCGAGCTTCGCTCTCTGCTGAATATCCACCTTTCAGGGTGAACTCTTCTTCAGCCTTTGAATACTTTGCAACATTTTTATCACTTGGGTCTTTTTCCATTGTGATACGGAGTTTTTCTAACCGCGCAAGGTCTGCATCGACATTGCGACCAGACAATACGTGACCGATGGCCGAGCGAGCTTCTTGTTCTGGAGAGGTACGAGGGTCTTGCGACAAGTATCCGAAGGCCCCACTGCGCATTACTTTTCCGGCAGCAGGATCATTTTCTCCACCCAATACGCGGAACATCGAAGTCTTACCTGCGCCATTACGGCCAACAATTCCAACCTTGTCGCGCGCCATCACAGTAAATGTTGCACCCTGTACAACATTTTTTCCGCCTACCTCAACCGTGACATTTTGAACTTGCAACATAATCAGCCAACCGTCGTCGGTGTGACTGGCACTGTTGATGTGGTGACGACAGGAACTGTTGCATTTGAGATGGTTGTGTCACTACTTGCAGGATCTGTAGTCACAGTCTCGCCGGCGATGGATGTTGACGGCATGACACCACCTGTTACCAAAGAGTCATCTGTGTATTTTGAAGCTAAGCATGATCCGGGACCAGTGGGTGCAGGGCCCATCGCAGCAGCAACTGAGGAAACTAGAACTTTGCGACCAACATCAGTGGGGTGAATTTTGTCCTTTGACAGAACGCCAGTCTGCACGGACGTAGTGCCCCAATCAAGCACCGAAACATTGGAGTACCTCGAAGCGATGAGCCGAATGACTCCATTTACATCTTGCATAGCGGGTCTGTACAACGTCGCTGTGAGCAACAGAGTTGGTCGAGGTGCAAGTGAACTGACAATTGCTGTCAGGTCCTTTTCATACAAGGTTGTGCTTCCGCTGTAATTGGTTCCAAGGAAAACAACTGCTGCATCCCATCCCTCATAAATGCGATCACGTAAAACTGTTCGTCCAAATCCGGTCATCTGTCCGGCTTCTGCTTCAACCGCAACGCGCCAACCGAGTGGCACAAGTTGTGCGCACATAGCGCCGCCGTAGCGGCTTGCAGTACCAGCAAGAATTGAATCACCGATAACGATGACCCTGTTACCTGTGGCAACTGAGCCAAGAACTGGACCGCTGAGATTTGCCAGAGTTGCTTGAACACCATCCACAACAACTGCGCCGCCCGTTGAACCGATACCTGGAATTCGTCCGACATTTGTCAAGGACAATGGTTCAGAGCCTGATCCGGCACCGAGACATGACGACACAACGCCAGACAGGGCAATCAGAGTTGCAATAGTGCGAAAGCGGGGGGCTGACATGACCTCCCAAGGCTATTGGTAAAACACCCCATTAAAGGGGCACCTCTACTATTGCTGACCGTTATTACGAGTTGCGCGTAACTCGTCTCGAATTTCGACCAACAAATCATTGGTGTTAAGAGTGGCCTTCTCTTTGTCGTCATTTGAACGAAAACGGTTATAGAGCTTCACAACCATGAACAATGCCAAAGCAACGAAAAAGAAATTCATGGCCGATGTGGCAAAGGCACCGAATGGAATATCACTACCGTTGATGGTGAGAACCTTTTTCGAAAAATCTGGTTGTTGACCACCGAAAATGGCGCCAATGAAACCACCCAAGATTCCCGGGCCTTTGTCGCTTCCCGCGAATGAGTCCACCACAGTCTTGAAGGCAGCACCCATCACGAACGCAACCGCTAAGTCGATGACATTGCCTCTATTGATGAACTCTTTGAATTCAACAATGACTCCTCGTCTCGCGAGTTTTTCGACTTTTGTAAAAATCTCAGACATTGACATCCTCTTTCTCAATCAGAACTAATGCTTCATTGAAGCACGCCCCACCGCCTAAGTCATTGACCCCGTCTGAAATCAAAGTGTTAGACACCATGCCATTTGCAACATGCCTCATCCATAATCCCTTTGGAATCTCACACACACCTGGGCGCATGCGTTCATCAAGACTGACTGGAAGATGAACACTTCCCAACAAGTTTGAAACCACGACACGGTCGCCGTCAACGAGACCTCTGTCTTCAGCATCTGAAGGGTGCACCGATACAGCGATTGTTGGCGGGTCATACTCTGCAAACATCGAGTTCACAGTACGAGAAGTGGCTGAGGTTAGTAATCGCAGGTATGAGCGTGTAGCTGCTCGCCCTGTGAGAGGTGCAGGAAGTGGCAATTCTGACTCTGGGGAAAACAATCTTGCCTTGCGACCAGCAGGAAACACATCACGAAACTGAACACTGTTCATCGGAGACGCGACAATCGTGATCTGGTTAACGTCAATCTCTTCAATGCGAGGCGTGGACAGATGCACTCCGAGGCGTTTGGCAAGTTCTCGTCCCAGCCAGTCATTACCGCGTGCTTCACCGATTGGTTCGACAGCTTTATTCACTCGTTGCAGGGCAAAAGAACCATAACTGCCCGCCACATCATCGACTTCAAACTGAGTTGTAGCGGGCAACACAACATCTGCATATCGCGCAGTATCAGTCATGACTTGTTCGTGCACCACGGTGAACACATCGATATTGGCTAGCCCTAACAACATTCGCTGTTGGTCATTTGCAGTGACTGCGGGGTTTGCGCCTTGAATGAACAGCACAGAAGGTGGCGTATCTGATGTCAACCAACGTCCCACATGATTCATATTTATAGCTGTGCGAGGTTCGGTTACTTCAGGCAATAGGGCCTCTACTTGTGCAGTCGTTGCGCGTGACGTCGACGCAAGGATGCCGCTGCCCTCCACTCCGAAATGGCCAGACACAGCCCACATCGAAAGTATTGCGAGCATGCTGCTACCGCCATTGACATTTCTTTCGACTCCCCAACCTATGCGCAACATTGCTGGCGCCGCCGACACCAAAAGGTCTACGTACCGAGCAAGCAATGCAACATCAATGCCGCATTCTTCTGCTGCATCATCAAGGTTCCAGTTGCGACATACCGCAAGAAATTCCTCCGCGCCTTCTACATGCTCAGAGATAAATGAATTCGCTAATTTTCCACGACGTTCAAGTTCTGCAGTTACTGCCATTGCAAAAACCGCATCAGTACCAGGCAACAGAGGGATATGCACATCTGCCCTATCCGCGATTCCCGTGCGGCGAGGATCAATCACAACAACAGTTCCACCATTTGCTTTGCACTCATTAACAAGCGGAGGAAGGTGAGAGTTAGAAGCTGTGGAGTTCGCGCCCCAGATAACTAGCAATTTGGCGTGAGGAATTGAGAGTGGATCAGCACTCATCATTGTTGGAAACACCTGTTGCCACGCCATGCCAAACGTATGTGCACAAATTGTGTGTTCGATGTCTGGACAACCAAGTCGCCCGAACAATTCCAGCGTTGACCCACTTCCTTCGAGAATTCCACTCGAGGAGTTATATAGATAGGGAGCAATGCTGTCAG
>WLSJ01000133.1 GCA_009705865.1 Actinomycetota bacterium
GCGCCACTCATGTCCATCTTCATGGCAGCGTGGCTTTCATTACTTGGCTTTAGTGAGATACCACCGGAGTCGTACATGACGCCTTTACCGACAAGAACAACTTTTCCTTTGGCCGATGCTGGCGTATACACCAACTTCACCATGCGAGGAGGCTCTGTACTTCCGGCGTTCACGCCGACGATTCCTCCGCAACCCATTGCGATGAGTTGATCACGGTTGTACACAGTGGCTTCGAGGCCAGATGCGTTAGCAATTGCAACTGCATGTTCTGCAAATTGACGAGCAGTGAGATGCGATGGCGGGGTGTTCGCAAAGTCACGTGCCGTGCAGACCGCAGTTGATGTAGCAATTCCCATCACCATGCCGGCTTGAACATCAGCAGTTCTTTCAGCTGAGACCAAAGTGACAGAGGTCAACTTCGCAAGACCCGACTTATCGTTCTTCAACGCGACCCAGCGATGAAGTGCTAGCGCAAAGCCTTCAACAACTGCTTGTGTTGATGCTTTCGCACTACCGCGAATAACGCCAGGCAACGTAGTTGCAATTGATTCGTATCGCGCACATGCACGAGCAGCCGAAGCAGCAACATTGCGCAACACACTGGTATTCAGATCGCGTACATCGCCGATGCCTACAAGTACTCGCACTGCAGTTTTTCCTGCAGCTGGTGCCAACGAATGTGTTTGTGATGCCTTGCCTTCAAATCCGAGCGCAGCGAGTTGCACACGATTGAGGCCAACTCCGCTTGGTATTGGACCAGAGGCAGCAACCGGGATAACGATGGCTGCCACTTTGGCTGGGACGGACTTTGATACAGAAAAAGCAGTACGCATCAGTCCATTCTAATTGGCGATGCTCACTGCAGTAATGCCGAAGTGACTAAAGACTCTTTACAGGGCGCGAAGTGCCCTCTTGCCAACGTGCCATGGTCCACAGCAGGTCAGACAATCTGTTGAGATACGGAACGACATAACTAGGTGGCGGTGCAGCGGCAAACGCCTGACGCTCTGCGCGACGCACCGTGGTACGTGCAAAGTCGAGCCATGCAGATACTGGATGTTCACCCGGCACGACGAACTCGGTCGGTGGATCAAACTTCGTATCTAAATCATCAATGATGCTTTCAAGGCGATCCACCATCTCAGATGTCACACAACTCTTGCCTGGGGTCAGCTTGTGGCGATTTTCTGGCAATGTGGCCAACTCAGCCATGAGCACATAGAGGTCTTTCATCATCGGCACAACAATGGCATCAACATCAGAACCATGACCTGCTGCTGTACGGACAAGACCAATGACTGCCTGTGCTTCATCAACAGCGCCGTAGGCGCGAGGCAACTCACTATCTTTAGGCACTCGGCCTCCATAAAAGAGTCCGGTCGTGCCGTCGTCGCCTTCCCGGGTGTAGATCTTCTCGCGAGCCATTCCATTGACTCTATGGCAAGTATCGTGGTGAGGTCATGAATCGTCAGCCCTATCTCGAAGCCGTCCACGACCGAGTCATCGTTTTTGATGGCGCTTTCGGAACTTTCGTACAAGATCTCGATCTCGGCCCTGCCGACTTCGGCGGAGAATCACTTGAGGGTTGCAATGAAATGCTGTGCCTCACCCGCCCTGATGTCATCGAATCGATGCATCGCGCATTCCTTGATGCAGGTGTCGACGTTATTGAGACCGCCTCCTTCGGCAGTTTTTCCACTGTGCTTGTGGAATACAACATTCCTGAAAAGGCTTATGAGCTCAATGTGGCCGCTGCAGCCATTGCACGGCGCGTCGCCGACACCTATGAAGTAGACGGCCGCCCTCGCTATGTAGCGGGCAGCATCGGGCCAGGCACAAAGTTGCCAAGCCTCGGCCATATCGATTTCGCCACCTTGCGTGATTCCTATGAAGAACAAGCTCGCGGTCTTCTTGATGGAGGTTCTGACCTCTTTCTTATCGAGACATGCATGGACTTATTGCAGATCAAGGCCGCAATGCAGGCCTGTCGTCGCGCAATGAAGACTGTCGGCCGCGAAGTTCCGATTCAGGTGCAAGTCACCATGGAAACAACCGGACGTATGTTGGTTGGTACGGAAATTGGTGCCGCTTATGCATCACTGCAAGCAATGAAGCCTGACGTCATCGGCATTAACTGCGCAACTGGGCCTTCAGAAATGCAAGAGCACTTGCGGTATCTCAGCGAGCATTCACTGATTCCTATCAGCGTGTTACCGAACGCTGGTTTGCCAAGCGTTGTTGACGGAAGAACTCATTACGATCTCACACCAGAACAACTTGCTGAATTCCATTTGCAGCATGTCAGCAAATTGGGCATTGGCATTGTGGGTGGCTGCTGCGGCACAACACCAGAGCATCTTCGTCAAGTCGTTGAAGCTGTACGTGGAGTCACCCCGAAAGTTCGTACGCCAGAGTTTGAACCAAGCGTGTCGTCGTTGTACTCCCCTGTCACATTGGAACAAGACAACAGTTTCCTCATCATTGGTGAGCGCACCAACGCAAACGGCTCGAAAGCATTCCGCGACGCAATGTTGCGCGAAGACTGGGACACATGCGTCAAGATGGCGACCGAGCAGATTCGCGAAGGGTCTCACGTCCTCGACGTCTGTGTTGACTACGTGGGCCACGACGGCGCTGTTGACATGAACGAAATTGCATCGCGTTTCGCTAGCCAAGCAAGTGTTCCTCTTGTTCTTGACTCAACAGAACCCGAAGTAATGGAAGCCGGATTACTGCACACTGGCGGCCGCAGTATTTTGAACTCAGCAAACCTTGAAGATGGCGAAGCACCCGGCAGTCGTCTCGACCGAGTGTTCTCACTTGCTCGCGATTACGGCGCAGCTGTTATCTGTTTGCTCATTGACGAACGTGGCCAGGCACGTGACGTTGAATGGAAGATGGAAGTCGCGCATCGCATTCACACCATCGCCACAGAACGTTATGGCCTTTCCGCTAGTGACCTGATCTTCGATGCGCTCACATTCCCTATTGGTACCGGCGACGAAGACTTGCGCAAAGACGGCATTGCAACTCTCGAAGCCATTCGACGAATCAAAGAAGAAATTCCTGGTGCATTCACAACCCTGGGTCTTTCAAACGTCAGTTTTGGTCTCAGCCCATCGACACGTCAGGTGTTGAACAGTGTGTTCCTGCACGAGGCACGCCAAGTGGGCCTTGATTCTGCAATTGTCCATGCCTCCAAGATTTTGCCGCTTGCTCGTATTCCTGAAGAACAGATCACCGTGTGCCAAGACCTCATCTTTGATCGCCGTTCCCCTGGCTATGACCCACTCACGAAGTTGCTTGAGATTTTCGCTGACGTTTCAACAATTGATGCCGTCAAAGAAGACCGCACCGACTGGACCATCGAACAAATCTTGCGTCAACGCATTATTGATGGCGACCGCGAAGGTTTGACTGATGATCTCGACCGCGCAATGTCAGACGGTGTAGCCCCACTCGACATCATCAACGAAATCCTTCTTGACGGCATGCGCGAAGTGGGCGAACTCTTTGGCTCTGGCCGCATGCAGTTGCCATTCGTTCTGCAGAGTGCTGAAACCATGAAGACCGCAGTTGCCTATCTTGAGCCGCACATGGCAAAGACCGGCGAAAGCAGCGCAAAGGGCAAACTGGTATTGGCCACCGTAAAGGGTGACGTTCACGACATTGGTAAAAACCTTGTTGACATCATCTGCACCAACAACGGTTACGAAGTACACAACATCGGAATCAAAATCAGTATTTCCGAAATGATCGAAAAGGTCAAAGAAGTCGGCGCTGACGCACTTGGCATGAGCGGCCTACTCGTAAAGAGCACCATCATCATGCGCGACAACTTGCTTGAACTTAACGCACAGGGGCTCAGCGACATACCCGTTCTTCTCGGTGGAGCAGCACTCACACGCAGTTACGTAGAACAAGACCTACGCAAAATCTATGAAGGGCGAGTTCTGTACGGCAAAGATGCGTTTGAAGGTCTCGCAACTCTTGACACATTGATGGCAATCAAGAAGTCCGGCGTTGATGACCCTGACTTTGGTCGCAAGCTTGGTGAGCGTGTTATTCCACGTCGCGAAAAAGTCGAAGTTGACCCTGCATCAATCCCGCGCAGATCGCCCGATGTTGAAACAGACAACACTGTCTTTGTTCCACCATTCCTTGGTTCCAAAGTGGTGAAGGGCATCGGCATCGATGAGATCGCCGAATACATCAACGAAACTGCATTGTTCCGCAACCAATGGCAATACCGCCCGAATGAAGGCGAATCAGACACTGACTTCAAAGATCGCATTCGCCCTATCTTGCGCGCCCAACTCAGCAACGCAAAAGCAAGTGGTGTTCTAGTCCCACAACTTGTGTACGGATACTTCCCTGTCAATAGCGACGGCAATGACCTTGTTGTCTACACAGACGACACCCGCACCGTTGAGCGCACACGCTTTAACTACCCGCGCCAAAAGGTTGCGCCGTTTATGTGCATCGCCGACTTCTTTCGGTCTGTTGAAAGTGGTGAACCTGACTACGCAGCGTTCCACATTGTCACCATGGGTCAACCAATTAGCGAAGCAGCTGGCGAACTGTTCGCTGCCAACAAATACCAGGACTACCTCGAGCTTCACGGCATCGGTGTTGAAA
>WLSJ01000134.1 GCA_009705865.1 Actinomycetota bacterium
CTGCTGACAGAAAAATCTTGCAGACCCTGTTTGATGAAACCAAGTACTTCATTGACGCGATGTTCTGGTACTACTGCACTTGGGTGCAGTGAATACCAGTCAATGAGGCGCTCTTCGAATCGCGACAGACGAAAGAAGTAGTTCTCTTCTTCAACATGTTGCACGGGGCGCTTGTGAATGGGGCAGTTCTCGCCATCAAGATCGTCTTCTGTGTAATACGCCTCACAGGGAACGCAGTACAGACCGCTGTATTTGTCAAGCTCAATGTCGCCTGCATCAAAACATGCTTGCAGTAACTTCTGCACGCCAACTTTGTGACGAGCTTCGGTAGTGCGAATGAAATCATCGTTTGAGATGTTCAGTCGCTTCCATGCTTGTTGAAACAATGGCGCGATGGAATCAGTGAACTCTTGTGGAGAAGTGCCTGCTGCCTCGGCTGCCTGTTGAATCTTGAGACCGTGCTCATCTGTTCCGGTGAGGAAATGCACATCGTCACCTAGAAGGCGATGCCACCTTGCTAATGCGTCAGCGACAATGGTCGTATACGCGTGACCAAGGTGTGGTTGCGCGTTGACGTAATAGATAGGAGTGGTGAGGTAGTACTTGGCCACCTAGACAGGCTACGCCACGACGCTTCTTGTTGTCGGTTCGTTTATTGCCACGTTTACTTCGTAACCTCGTACGAATGCCTTTCGAGTTCGATACAGCCATACAAGCAACCGCGCTAGGTGAAGGCAGATACAACACACCCATTATTGATGGATGGGATATCAATGGGAACGCAAATGGCGGATACCTAATGGCTATCGCAGCGAATGCAATGCGCAAAGAATGTGAAAGGTCGCATCCCGTATCAATCACGATGCATTATCTGTCTCCTGGACCAGCCGGACCAGCCGAAACTCGTTGCGAAGTGGTGAAAGCAGGTCGCAGGCTCGCAACAGTCACTGGTTCTATTTCACGCGATGGGCGAGAAATTGCTCGCGCTATCGGAACATTCGGAGAAGTTGATGCGGCACTTGGCCCGCACTCGGTGACATCAGCACCGCCACAGATGCCTGCTTTTGAAGATTGCCCAAGTCGTCCAAGTGGTGGGCAACAGGTCGGATTATCGAGTCGGCTTGATATGCGCCTTCACCCTGATGACGTAGGTTTTGCAACTGATGAACCAAACGGTGTTGCGTTAGTTCGTGGATATTTCGTGTTCAAAGACAATCGTCCGGTCGACACAATTGGTTTGTTGTTAGCCGCCGATGCGTTCCCACCAGTCATATTCAATTTGTTTGGCATGAAGGGGTGGGTGCCAACTATTGAAATGACAGTGCATGTGCGTGCAGTTCCAGTCCCTGGACCTATTGCATGTGTCTTTACAAGTCGAATTTCTCAAGGTGGGTATTGGGAAGAAGACGGCGAATTATGGGATGCATCTGGCACGTGCGTTGCAATGAGTCGGCAATTGGCTCTGGCGCCGTTGGCTGCAGATTAAGAACGTTTGCTGCGTGCGCCTAGCGAATAGGTAATTGCCATACCAATAAGAGCAGCAGTGATTGTTGTTGTCCGTCGAACCAACATCTTTGATCGTTGTGCAAACACCACGATTGGCCAACCACGTGAGCGTGCAAGTGCAGATAATTGTGTATCAGGATTCACCGCTACTGCATTGCCAACAAGTTCCATCATTGGCACATCGCTCATGGAATCTGAATACGACCATGAATCTGCAAGGTTGATGTTGCGCTCTGCTGCGATGGCAACAATTGCTTCTGCTTTCCCTGGCCCGTAACAAAAAGGCCCAGCAAGG
Organism: Actinomycetota bacterium; assembly: GCA_009705865.1. Classification (GTDB taxonomy): domain Bacteria; phylum Actinomycetota; class Acidimicrobiia; order Acidimicrobiales; family Ilumatobacteraceae; genus UBA2093. The sequence continues at coordinate 1,802 of WLSJ01000134.1, forward strand.
CGACCTGTGTAGACGCCGTTCTCTACTTCGCCGCGTGTGCCAATGCCACCGGTCATCTCTAAAGCAATGGCTAGTGGTTCAACAATTTCAATAGGGGAGGCTGACACAATCCATGTCTCGCGCCCAGCGTTGCGGTGTTGTTCAATCAGTGCGCGCGCTTCAGGACGGATGAGGCCCAAAAGTTCCGGCAGTACTACTTCGTTCAGTGCCAATAGGTCAGCTTGTGTGGAACCACCAGCTGCTTCCAAGATGCGCTCACGAACATTTCTGCTTGACGTGTCGCTTGAACCAATGAGCCGAAACTTCAGTGCAGCAAATGCATCTGTTGCAAAGTCACGCGGCCGGATAAGGCCTGCATCGTATGCGGCACGGCCAAAGACAAAGGCAGAAGACCCAGCAATAAGTGTGCGATCAAGATCAAAAAAAGCTGCGGTCTTGTCTGAAGTGCTCATAATGTCACCGATATTGCATAGACACGTTTGCGTGACACGCCAAGAGCTGCAGTTACTTCATCAACTGCGCTGCGTTTTGAAATGCCGGCAGATGTGCGTGAAGCCAATTCAGTACGAATGTCATCATCGGTAACGTCAACTGATTCTGCAGTGACAGGTGCAATAACTAATGCGTATTCGCCACGGGGTTCAACCGCACGTGAATGAACAACGGCGTCGGCAAGTGTGCCGCGCCATATGTCTTCATGAAGTTTTGTTAATTCGCGTGCAAGGACAATAAGGCGATCATCACCACAAACTTCAGCGAGATCAACCAATGTTCTTTCTAAACGGTGTGGTGCTTCGTACAGAACTGTTGTGCGTCGTTCACGAGCAACTTCTGTCAGCCGTTCCCGGCGTTCGCTTCCACTGCGCGGTAAGAAACCATCAAAGGCAATGCGTGTTGTAGGTAAGCCACTTATCGCTGCAGCCATCACGAATGCTGCAGGCCCCGGAGTTGAATGCACGCGGTATCCGGCTGCAATTGCAGCTTTCACAAGACGTTCACCTGGGTCGCTGATTGCCGGAGTTCCCGCGTCAGAGATCAGCGCCACAACTGCGCCTGTAGACAAATGCGACAACACAGATTCGATTGCATCGTGTTCTGTGTGTTCGTTTGCAACGATCAGTCGTTCTGGCGATGCACCAATGCGCTTTAACAACGAACCACTATGGCGAGTGTCTTCACAGCAGATAATGGTCGCGGCGCGTAACACTGCTGCCCCACGAGGCGACAAGTCTTCAAGGTTTCCGATTGGTGTTGCAACCAACCACAGGCCCGCGTGAATTGCAGATGTGACTATGTCATCGTTCGACATGACGCACCTCAACTTCATCACCAACACGCAGATTCCAGCGTTCAAATGAACCAGCGGCAGCTTCAATAATGAGTGCTGTTGCAGGAATACGAGCACCAACTCGCCACGGTTTCATGGTTGCAGTCTGTATCACGATGTTGTTCGATGCAACGTAGGCAACATCAATTGTTGCCTTCATGCCGATGGTGTGCACCCAATTACATGGTTGAAGCACAAGTGGTTGTTCAATAACGGCAACGCCCATGAGGCCACGGCGACGTTGGGCGCGAGTCACGGTGCGAACGCCAGAAGCCAATACGTTGCCTTTGCTGACAAGCCAGATGGGTTCGAATTCTTGTGGTGCACCCATGGTGACCTCCGTATCGCTACTTATACGTTAAAGCGGAATTCGGTGACGTCGCCGTCAACAAACTCATATTCTTTGCCTTCAGAACGAATCTTGCCGACATCTTTGGCTGCATTCCATGACCCGAGCTCAATGAGTTCATCCCAGTGAATAACTTCGGCGCGAATAAACCCGCGTTGAATGTCTGAGTGAATCTTGCTGGCACACACGGGAGCTTTGTCGCCCGCGTGGAATGTCCAAGCGCGGGTCTCTTTTTCTCCGGTGGTGAAATAGGTGCGCAAGCCGAGCAAGTGGAATGCCGAGCGAACCATTTTTGTCAGAGCGCCTTCACCAAGGCCAAGAGCCTCGAGCATTTCAGCGCGGTCTGCTGGCTCTAACTGCGCAGCTTCTGCTTCAATCTGCACGCTCATACCGAGCACTTCAATTTCGTGTTCTTGTACTGACCCAGGAGGGCACAGTTCTGCACGAACACGAGCTTCCATTGCCGGAATGGTGTCAAGTTCGTTTTCACCAACGTTGACTACTGCAAGTACGCGGCGGTTAGTAAGCAAGAAATGCGGCGCAAGTGCTTCACGGTCATCTGCAGACATTCCTGCGCGATACAACGGCAGGCCTTCAGCCAAGGCGTCGTATGCACGTTGTAACAATGCAGCTTCTTCTTGGTTGCCTTTGTCAACACGAGCAGTTTTGCTGACTCGTTTAAGGCGTGTCTCCACAGTTTCTAAGTCAGCAAGTGCAAGTTCAAGTTCCACAATGCGTAAATGTTCGAGCGGATCATCAGGACCCATGACGTCTGGGTCTTTGAATGCGCGCAACACGTACACAATTGCATCGACTTCACGAATGTTGGCGAGAAACTTGTTGCCAAGACCTTCGCCTTTGCTTGCACCTTCTACTAAGCCACCAATGTCGACCACTTGAACCGCTGCATGCACGATGCTTTTTGTCTTCGACATATCCGACAAAGCGAGCAGGCGATTGTCTGGCACTTTGGCGATTCCGATGTTCGGATCCTTCGTGGCAAAGGGGTAGGGAGCCGCCAAGGCCCCGCCACCCGTGAGTGCGTTATAAAGCGAGGACTTGCC
>WLSJ01000135.1 GCA_009705865.1 Actinomycetota bacterium
AATATTTGCGTTCAGCCACGCTTCTACTTTTGCTTCATCGATCCCCTGCATGGAGATTTACCGTAGTACCTATTATCTCGGTCGAACGACGCCAACAACTTTGTACCAGCGAATTGGGCCGATTTTGACTACGTCACCAGTTCGCGGCGCATGCACCATGGTTCCGTTGCCCAGATAAATACCAACATGGTGAATAGGAGATCCGGAGAAAATCAGATCACCTGGCATTGCCAATTCTTTTGGAATGTGCGGTAACGAATTGTACTGAGCACGTGAGTTTCTCTTCAGACCCACCCCAGCTTTGCCCCACGCATACGTAGTGAGTCCCGAACAATCAAAAGCTTTACCCGGAGAACTCATGCCATACCGATAGGGCACCCCGAGCTGTGACAAGGCCGCCCTGACAGCCGACTGGCTGCGTGCGGAAACTTTTGGAATGTTGCTGTACTTCTTTCGAATCGATGCGTACTTACTGCTGTAACCAGCTGCTTCTCTTTGTGCATCAGATAGGGCTTGTGCTTCACGACGACTACGTTCTTCACGCAGCAAATCAACAAGATCGCCCTGAACTGTTGATTGCAGCTCTTCATACCGCGCAGCTAAAGCCTCTGCGGCACCTAGGCGTTTATTTGCAACAACACCAATACTGATTGCTTGTTTACGTTTCTTTTCTAGAACTGCTTTTTTCTTCGTGAGTGCAGTTGCGGTTGCATCAAGTGAATCAGTTGTCAATGATCCTTGGTTCATGGCGATTGACAACAACTGGCTTCTTTGCAATGAATCTTGCACACCACCCGATGAGGCAAAGAGGTTCGTCAATGTCGAGTTACGGCCCCCATGCATGAATTGCGTAACAGCAGACATGTACAAGGTGCCGCGCATTTGCGACAACTGTGCTTCAGCAGCCGCCACATCTGCCTGAGCCCTGTCTATCTCCACTGCAAGGTCTGCCTGGTCTGTTAACGACTGTGCGTAATCTTCGCCAAGAGCGTCCATCTGTTCGCCCAAGTTGTCGAGTTGATCAGCAATATTGGCTACCTGGCGGCGCTTGTCGTCAACCGAGTCAGCTGACGCCAGGCGTGGGGAAATGACCGTGCCCCCCAAGATGCCAACGGCAAGAAGTGAGACCAGTACGGACCGCAATGGCCCCCGGTGGTGACGGGTCGAAAACATGACCCTGTCAGGCTACTTGGGTGGCGTTATGGCCTGCGGGCGCCCTCTGAGAGCCTTACAGGGATGGATATAGACCGTGAGGGGCTATTCCCACTCGATGGTGCCAGGTGGCTTCGAGGTGACGTCATAGACCACGCGGTTGATGCCGGGCACCTCATTGATAATGCGACTCGACATCTTTTCTAAAAGGTCATAGGGCAAGCGAGCCCAGTCGGCTGTCATGGCGTCGTCACTGGTGACGGCTCGAATAATGATGGGACGACCATAGGTGCGCTCGTCCCCCATCACGCCGACACTGCGGATGTCAGCAAGCACAGCAAAGGCCTGCCAAATTTCCCGCTCGAGGCCAGCAGCTTTGATTTCATGACGCACAATTTCATCGGCATGTTGCAGCGTTGCAACTTTGTCTGGAGTGACTTCACCAATAATGCGTACGCCGAGACCAGGACCAGGGAATGGTTGACGCCACACAATGTCGTCACTGAGACCAACTTCAACACCCACTTTGCGCACTTCATCTTTGAAGAGAGCCCGTAGTGGTTCACACAATTCAAGTGTCATGTCATCTGGCAGTCCACCCACATTGTGATGGCTCTTGATAACAGCAGCAGTTCCGTCGTGACCGCCGCTTTCCACAATGTCTGGGTACAACGTTCCTTGCACCAAGAATTTTGCATCAGTAAGGCCACCGGTATTTTCTTCAAAGATCCGCACAAACAATTCGCCAATCGCTTTACGTTTTGCTTCTGGTTCTGTAATTCCTGCAAGTGCAGCAAAGAACCTGTCACCTGCATCAATATGGATTAATTCGATGCCCATGCTCTTGCGGAATGTCTCAACAACTTGTTCGCTCTCACCACGACGCATTAAGCCAGTATCCACATACACGCACGTCAGTTGTGCACCAATTGCCTGATGCACAATTGCGGCAGCAACTGAAGAATCGACCCCACCGGACAAACCACAGATGGCTCGTTCGTTTCCGACTTGCGCACGAATAGCTTCAATCTGATCGTGAACAATGCTTGCCATGGTCCAATCTTGTTTGCACTGAGCAATGTCAACTAAGAAGCGAACTAGCAAATCTTGACCACTGGTCGTATGCACAACCTCGGGGTGATACTGCACGCCATAAATACGACGAGCATCATCTTCAATCACGGCGTTAGGCGCATCAGGTGTAGCGGCAGTACCAATAAAACCCGCAGGTGCTTCGCTGACAAAATCGAAATGGCTCATCCACACGTCATGCACTTGAGGAGTTGAATCGCCAAGTAGCTGCGAGTGTGACGAACTACGAGTCAGAGTGGCTCGACCGTATTCACCGCGACCACCACGTGCCACAACACCACCTAATTGTTGTGCGACCAACTGGCAGCCATAACAAATACCCAGAATAGGAATGCCCAATTCATAGATGGCTGGGTCTAGCAACGGAGCACCACCAACATGCACGCTTTTCGGGCCACCAGACAAAATGATTGCTTTGGGCGCTTTTGCCACAACTTCTGCTGCCGTAATGCGATGCGGAACGATTTCTGAGTACACACGAGCTTCACGCACTCGCCGCGCAATGAGCTGGGCATATTGAGCACCAAAGTCAACAACGAGCACTACATCGTGCTGGGCGGGATGTGACTTTGTACTCATGGCTTTGTAAACACTAGTTGGCGTGAGACGATAGACCCATGCCCCGATTAGCCCCAATCACCTGTGCCATTCTTCTCACGTTTGCACCATTCGGACTCTCTGCAGTGCACGCCGAAGATGGTCCCACCGACTCGACTATTGCGGTTGCCGAAGTGACTGATTCAACGTATGTCTACGACTTAGTAAATGAGCCGTCGGAATGTATTAATTCAAATCCCCGCCCAGACTGTGGAAAAAAACCACAAAGTTCTGGCGATCGTGGTGGCTGGATGCAATACACCGTGTTCTTGGTGATGCTTGCCGGCGTCGGAGTTGTCGGGTCAGTCTTGATTCGAAATGTCATTCGCCGCGACCGCGCAATTGCTGACCGAATGTCAAAAGACCAATAACTTATTTTCTACAAAACCCAACTGTACGAAAAATAAATTCTTCGGCTGCCTCCCACGGCACAAAATGCCCGCAGTTCTCTATGCGAATTGGCCCGACATGAATATCGAACACAGTCGCGGCCATCAGGTCAAAATCTGGATAGATCACATGATCGCTAGTGCCGAACAGAATCAATGTTGGCGTCACAGTATTCCTGCCATACAGGGGCTTTTCTGAACGCTTGGTCGCATCAAACGCTGACTCATAATTGGTAAACGACGCTCGTAGTTTCTGGGCATCACGAAATGGTTCAACGTGCCATGCAATGTCTTCTGTATTGAACGCGCCAGGATGCGCCCACAGTCGCGTGGAATAAAACGCAGCGATGTAATCAGCTCGTTTGTCTTCAGTATCCAATTCACTGGCTAACGCATCTGCGTCAGTCCCCTGACGGATGAAATAGTCCATCACTTCAATTGGCGGACGGGTACGCATTCCTGCCATGAGTTCTTTATCCATCGGCAATGGCGAATTAAACAACACCATTCGTTCAACCCGTGACGGATTACGCAATGCCATCTCTTGAATCACTGGGCCTCCGAGATCGCCACCAACTAAAACAACAGACTGATACCCGAGATGATCAAACACCAACGCTTCAAAATCGCGCGCATGAGACACCACGTCATAGAAACCATCGGGCGCTAACCCTGATTCACCAAACCCACGTAAGTCAGGAACCACCACATCAAACCCTGCATCACAGAACGGCTGAACCACACGAGAAAAGATTCGCTTCGTTTCTGGCCACCCATGTACGCACACCAGAACTTTTGTGGCGCGCTCGGAACGCTCATGCCAATACGCAATATCAGTGTCGTTCACCGAAGCATGATGAGTTGTCAAAGTCATATGGCGAACAATACGGCACCAGAGTTCCCCCCTTGGATGTCGGCACTGAATCTATTTGACCCAGGTCCAGCCGTAGAACACTGTTGTCGCTAATGCGTCACATCCACGGGTTGTCGGTCGAACACCCGCGGGCGTAGCCTTTGGTTCGAGGGAAATTCGTCCCTCACGTACACAAAACACCCCTTGCAGGGTTTGGGTGAAAGTCCCGACCGGCGGTATAGCCCGCGAACCCTCGTACTTCGGTGCGAGGGCCGACTCAGTGAAATTCTGAGGCCGACGGTAAGAGTCCGGATGGGAGCAAGGACACAACATGACCAATCACGAGACGCTCATGCGTCGTGCCATGCATATGGCTGCCACCGCGCGTACACACGCGCGACC
>WLSJ01000136.1 GCA_009705865.1 Actinomycetota bacterium
ATCACACATACGACGTTCCAGATCGAGCATCCCTTACACCAACTACACGAACACCCAAGACACGATTAGTACGCACAGGTACTTAGCCACGCTTGAGGTCGGTAACCACGCCATCGGCGACACGCACGATGTCATTCGGGTTCGCACCGAAGTTGTCGTTCCACGTTCCCGCTGCAGCCCACACTTCGTCGTATTGCAACAAGTCCGGATCAACGAACACACGTAGTTGTGTGCTGTGACCAAAGGGAGGCACGCCGCCGATTGCATAGCCCGTGGCTTCACGCACCGCGTCGGCATCGACACGTTTGCACTTTGCGCCACCTGCTGCGGCTGCGAGCTTCTTTTCGTCAAGTTGGTTCACTCCACTGACGAGGGCCATCACGATTTCATCGTCGACACCGAACACCAGGCTCTTCACAATCTGGCCGACAGTGACTCCGATGGCGTCGGCTGCATCTTGTGCGGTCTTTGTGCCTTCAGGGAACTTGCGTACTTCGATCTCAAGGCCGGCTTCGCGAGCGGCCTGGGTGACACGAGCAACGTTGGGGTGAATCTTCTCGTCCGACATAAATGCCAGCCTACGACCGTCTACATTGTGCTCACCATGTTTAAAAACACGTTCAAGACAACAATCCTTCTCGCCTCAATGGGTGGACTCATTGTGGCAATCGCCGGAATCCTGGGTGGTGGTAGTTCTGGCTCGGTGATGATCGGGCTAATGATGGCACTCGTCATGGTTGGTGGGTCGTACTGGTTTAGTGATTCGCTTGCACTGAAGTCTGCAAAAGCTCAAGTGATCACAGAAGCTGACCACCCAGAGTTTTTCGGCATGATTCGCGACTTGTCGCAACGTGCTGGTTTACCAATGCCACGCGTTGCAGTCTCTCCTGCTGACCAACCAAATGCATTTGCAACTGGTCGTGGACCGAACAAAGCGGTGGTGTGTGCAACGACAGGGTTACTGCAGTCAATGTCTCGTGAAGAAGTTGAAGGCGTGATGGCACATGAATTGATGCACGTGCGAAACCGCGACATTCTCATTGGTTCAGTTGCTGCGGCAATTGCAACTGCGATCTCTTCCATTGCACAGATGGCCATGTTTGCCAGCATGTTTAGTGGCGGTGGTGGTCGTAATGACGAAGACAGGGCAAATCCATTAGCCATTCTTCTGATTTCACTTGTAGCCCCAATGGCGGCTGGGCTGATGCAAATGGCCATTTCGCGCAGTCGTGAATTCGAAGCAGACCGTGGTGCAGCAGAACTTCTGGGCACAGGACAAACGCTTGCAACAGCATTGGAAAAAATTGAAGTACTCGCAAAGTCGTCTCCGATGGCTGTTGCCCCAGCACAAGCACAGGCGTACATTCACAACCCACTTGCTGAAATGCATGCTCGTCGTGGAAGCGGAGTGAATGTGTCTCGCTTGTTTTCTACTCACCCCGCAACAGATGAACGCATTCGTCGTTTGCGGGCAATGACTTTCTAGTCAGCTACTTCAGCGGGGCCACTGGTTGTAAAGATCAGTGCACCAATAAGTGAGATACAACCGGCAACCAAATACGGCACGGTGTACCCGCCAGACGAATCACGAATTGCACCAATCAGGATGGGCCCGATTGCAGTTCCGGTAAGCGATACCAAACCTGAACGCGCAGAGATGCGTGGGTAATCCTTGACACCAAAGCGCTGAGCAATCAGTAGCGACTGCATCATGAGAACGTTTCCGACCATGGCGCCAAAGAGTCCGATTGCGAGCATGAGTGGAATCGTGCTTTCCATCTGACCGATCAGAATGATGCCGATACCTTGCATGACCGCAATGAACACCATGAACTTGGCTAAAGGAAATTTCGGAATGATGCGGCCGCCGACAAGGCGAAACACCACGCTTGCTCCAGACAGTACTGACGTTGCGAGAGCTGCTGTGCCAGGAGACGTGCGTTCTTCCACAAGTTTGACGATCTGTTGAATAGCCCCGACTTGGCTGCCCAAGACCAATACAAACCCGATGGTGACAACCCAAAAGAACTTGGTTCGCACTGCATCAGCAAGAGACACGCCAGGCATATCAACAATGTGGTTCTCTGGTTTTGGTTGACCGTCGGGCATCCAGTTCAATGCCAATGGATCTGGACGAATCAGTAAGTACGCAGGAACGCACATGCCGATGAACCAAATGAGTGCAAGGTATGGGCTTGCCCCGCTCATCTCTTTGGCATCAATCAACTTCTTGATGATTGGTGTAAGAACAACCCCACCCATTGATAGTCCTGAAGATGCTGCAGCGATACCTGACGCACGTTTTGTGTGGAACCAGCGCGTGACAACGGTGGTGGCTGTTGTTAAACCACTGCATGACCACGCAACTGCGAATACTCCGTAGACAACGAAGAGATGCCACTTCTGAGAGACATGACCCAACATGTACAACGAGCCAGCGCCAACCACTGCTCCGATGTAAATGAGAATGCGCACATCGAATTTCGCAATCAGGCGAGCCACCAACATGTTGGTAATGCCGCCGACTAAGAAGAAGAACGTTGTTGCGATGGAGAGCGACGAGATTTTCCAGCCAAGCTCTTTCGAAAACGCATTGAGGTAGACGGACATTCCGTAGAAGCCGAGTGCTGAGCTAAAGAAAAGGATTGTGAAGCAGCCACCAACGACCCACCAGCCGGGAAAGGCGTCTTTCTTGCCTAGATATACGCGTGTTGCAGTCTGCGACATGGAGCCCCCGTTCCGAAGGCAACCCTAGACGAGGGTGTTGATCTGCTCTGCTAGTGAAGAATCACGCTGCGTGACACAACCTTTGTCGTGTGATGTAAGCGCAATGGTCACTGTGTTGTAGCTATTTGACCAATCGGGGTGATGATCAGCTGCTTCTGCCATTTCCGCAACTGTTGTCATGAAGGCAAATGCCTCGGCGAAATTTTCGAATGTGAACTCACGACGTAATGCATTGTCCTCATGGCGCCAGCCAATCGGAACATTGACATCACTCATACGAAAGCTGCGTAGCCGTCGATCTCTAGTTGGTCGGCAAGCTCTGCGCCACCGCTAGCAACAATGCGGCCTGACACCATGATGTGAACCACATCTGGCTTTAGTTCTTCAAACAAACGAACGTAGTGAGTAATTGCGAGAACTCCGAGATTGCTTTCGTGTGTTGCTGCCTCTACGCGACGGGCACAATCACGCAGTGCGTCAATGTCGAGACCAGAGTCAAGCTCGTCGAGAATCGCAAACTTTGGCTCGAGTACTCCGAGTTGCATTGTTTCGTTGCGTTTCTTTTCGCCACCGGAAAGGTCAACGTTCAGTGCGCGTGTAACAAGTTCAGGGTCCATGTTGATGCGTAGGGCTTCTTGCGTAATGCGAGCAGCCATGCCTTCAGTGCCGCGGTGACGCGCCGTAAGAGCTTCTGCCATTACTTGGTCAGCGTGAACTCCTGGCACTTCAGTTGGGTACTGCATGACTAGGTGCAAGCCGGCAATGGCACGTTCCCATGTAGGCAACGCAAGCATGTCGACGCCGTCGAGAGTGACTGAGCCGGCAAGCACTTTGTAGCCAGGCTTACCCATGATGACTGCAGACAATGTGGACTTACCTGCACCGTTTGGCCCCATGATGGCGTGTACTTCGCCAGACTTCACAACAAGGTCAATGCCTTGCAAGATTTCTTTGCCTGCGACTTCGGCGCGAAGGCCTTTGATTTCAAGAGTGCTCATGACTTTGCCTTCTGAGATTCAACAATGACTTCGTCATTGACAACTTTTGTTGAATAGACAGCCACTGGTTGTGTGGCAGGAAACGTATCGGGTTGGCCTGTAACTAGGTTGAAGGCGCTTCCGTGTTTGATGCATTCGATTTGTTTGGTTTCGCACCACACCATGCCAAGCGACAATGAGATGTCTGCATGGCTGCAAGTGTCTGCAATGGCAAACACTTCGTCTTCAATGCGAACTACAGCAACTGCAACTCCGTCAACCATGACCTTGTGGGCGGTACCTGATTCGAGTTCAGAGAATTTTGCAACAACGGTCATGATGCCACTTCGTTTTCTGGGTTGAGTTTATGGTTGACAGCAGAGCGCAACATCTCGACATCGGCGAACTTTGGCAGACGATCAATAACTTCGTTGAAGAACCCGAACACAATGAGGCGTTCTGCAATTTCAGGCGGCACTCCACGGCTCTCAAGGTAAAACTTCTGCTCTTCGTCTACTGAACCAACGGTGCTTGCATGACTGCACTTCACTTCGTTGGTTTCAATTTCAAGGTTCGGCACGCTTTCGGCCCACGCGCCTTCACTAAGTGTGAGATTGCGGTTGGTTTGGAAAGCCTGTGAGTGCGCAGCGTTTGGCTTGATGTGAATGAGGCCGGTGTACACGCTGCGCGCGGTGTCACGTACTGCGCCTTTGAACAACAAATCAC
>WLSJ01000137.1 GCA_009705865.1 Actinomycetota bacterium
AACTTGTCACGTCGCGCAGAGATCATGTTCAACATTCGCAACTTAGTGCAGAGCAATCGAAATGAAATTGCTTCGATGTTGAGCGCTGAGCACGGCAAAGTAATCACTGATGCCTTGGGTGAAATAGCGCGAGGTTTAGAGAACATTGAATTCGCATGCGGAATTCCACATCTGTTGAAGGGGAGTTACAGCGAACAGGCTGCTACCGGTGTTGATGTGTACAGCATTCGTCAACCGCTTGGGGTTGTTGCTGGCATTACGCCATTCAACTTTCCGGCAATGGTTCCGATGTGGATGTTTGCGAGCGCAATTGCCTGCGGCAATACATTCATCTTGAAGCCAAGCGAAAAAGATCCGTCAGTTGCGCTGTTCCTCGCAGATTTGTTGAAACAAGCTGGAGTGCCAGACGGTGTGTTCAACGTCATCAATGGCGACAAAGTTGCAGTTGATCGTTTGCTTGATCACCCAGATGTTGCCGCCGTGTCATTTGTGGGTTCCACTCCAATTGCCAAGTACATCTATGAGACCGGCACAAAGAACGGCAAACGCGTGCAAGCTCTTGGTGGGGCAAAGAACCACATGTTGGTGTTGCCAGATGCTGACCTTGATATGGCTGCCGATGCCGCGGTCAGCGCTGCGTATGGTTCGGCAGGCGAGCGTTGTATGGCAATTTCTGTTCTTTTGGCAGTTGACTCGGTAGCTGATGCACTGATCAAAAAAGTGCAAGAGAGAATTCCTGCAATCACAGTCGGACCAGCCAGTGATTCGGCGAATGAAATGGGACCGCTCATTACTGCAGAACATCGTGACAAGGTTGCTGGCTATCTGGCAGGGGCCGCTGCAGAGGGCGCAACAGTGGTGGTCGATGGTCGTACCAATGTTCCTGCCGACGGATTCTTTATTCGCCCAAGCATTATTGATGGTGTACAACCGGGCATGCGTTGTTATGACGAAGAAATCTTCGGACCGGTTCTCAATGTTGTCCGGGTCAAGTCGTATGCCGAAGGGGTTGCACTGATTAATGCCAATCAGTTCGGTAACGGCGTGGCACTATTTACCCGTGATGGCGGAGTCGCAAGAGAATTTCAATTCGACATCAGTGTTGGCATGGTGGGAATCAATGTTCCTATTCCTGTACCAGTCTCGTACTACTCATTCGGCGGGTGGAAGAACAGTTTGTTCGGTGACCACCACATGTACGGACCAGAAGGCATCAACTTCTTTACTCGCAGCAAAGTGGTGACGTCGCGTTGGCCAGACCCTCGCACGTCAAGTGTTGATCTTGGGTTCCCGCAGAACCGTTAACCGCTACTTGCCGGTGTAATACGTATCGGCAATATCAAGAACTTCATCGATGATGGCAAGGCCTTCAGCGATTTCAGCGTCACTGGTAGTCAGAGGCGGAGTGACATGCATGCGATTGAAGTGAGTGAATGGCCACAAACCTTTTGCTTTTGCAGCAGCTAAAACGTCACCCATTGGTTTTGCATCTGCACCCGTTGCATTGAACGGCACAAGGGGTTCACGTGTTTCGCGATCGCGCACAAGTTCAATTGCCCAGAAGCAGCCAAGGCCTCGCACATCACCAACGCTTGGGTGTTTTGCCTGAATGGCTGCTAGCCCGGGAGCGATGACATCAGAACCCAGACGGCGAGCCTTCTCAATAATCTTTTCTTCTTTGTAGATATTGATTGATGCAATCGCAGAGGCACACGCAAGTGGATGTCCGGAATAGGTAAGACCACCGGGAAACTGGCGTTCACGGAACGAATCGGCAATGCGGTCAGAAATAATGACGCCACCAAGTGGTACATAACCCGAGTTAATACCTTTCGCGAAACAAATCAAGTCTGGGGTGACATTCCAGTGATCAACTGCGAACCATTCACCGCATCGACCAAAGCCAGCCATTACTTCGTCGCAGATCATCACAATGCCGTGTTGATCACATATGTCGCGCACGCCTTGCAAATAGCCAGCTGGTGGAACCAAAATTCCGTTTGTGCCAACGACTGTTTCCAGAATGATGGCTGCAATGTAATTTCCGCCTTCCACCATGATGGTGTCGCGTAAATGTTGCAGTGCACGTTCACATTCTTCTGCTTCGTTTTGTGCATGGAACGCAGAGCGATATGTGTACGGTCCCCAGAACTTTATGATGCCTGGCATGGCGGGTTCTGCTGGCCAACGGCGCGGATCTCCAGTGAGTTGGATAGCACCACCTGTTGCACCGTGGTAACTGCGGTACGTGGTGAGAACCTTGTTGCGACCAGTGTGAAGTCGAGCCATTCGCATTGCATTTTCTGTTGCCTCTGCACCGCCGTTTGTAAAAAACACCATGTTCAGGTCACCAGGAGCAAGTTCTGCAATCAGACGTGCAGCTTCACTGCGTTCTTCGTTTGCATGGAATGGTGCAATGGTGCACATCTTGTCAACTTGCGCCTTAATTGCTTCAATCATCTTCGGATGTTGGTGACCGATGTTGACGTTCATCAATTGGCTAGAGAAATCGAGATACCGCTTTCCGTCTTCATCCCAGAAACACGAACCTTCAGTGCGCGCAACAACGAGGGGATTGATAAGAGATTGTGCCGACCATGAGTGAAAAACATGTTTGCGGTCGTTAGTGTATGCTTGAGAAGCCATGACCAACTCTAACGGAGGGCGTACGACGAGCCCTGTAGGCGTAAGGAATGACGAGGGGTGACGGTGCATAAGAAAATGGGGCAAGTACGGTGAGGCCATGCATTCCCCCAAGCGCGCTCTGGCAGTAGTGGCTGTAGTCCTAGCGGGCGGCCTTTCCACATCAACGGCGCACGCCATCAGTGTTGCGGCGCCATGGTCACAGGCTCCAGCCAAAATCGCTTTCGGCGGCAGTGTGTGGACAACTTCGACTACTGGGGCCGCGCTGACATTCACGGTCAAGGGCAAGTCGTTTGCCATGTGGTTTACGGCCGGACCAAAGAACGGCAAAGTCGCGGTGTTCGTCAATGGCAAACGCTCCCGAATTGTAGATCAATATTCTCCGAAGACAATCCGTCGAGCAGTAGTGATGGCTCGAGCAAAGTCAACAAACTCTGTGATGGTGGTAGCGCTGTCTACAAAAAACAAAAAATCGAAGGGTACGAAAGTAACCGTAGATGCGTTTTCACCGAATGCAGTTCGCTGCACAAAAGGTTGTGTGAAGTCTCCGGTGCCGCACTCGGTTCCTGGTGTTGTTGAAATCACCGGTACAGATCAAGTGTGGTATCCAACTGCCGTGCCGTCGTCGTCATCACCCGAATGGGTTGTAGCAATTGGTAGTTATGTTCGAGGACAAGATGTTGCACCTATAGAAACTGCTGTGCCTGTCATTAGGGCAGCTGCATGTGACCAAGCTAAGAAAGTTCCTCGCGGAGTAGTCATCTTGTCTTTCGGGGCGCAACGCGCAGCGGGAAGTAATGGTTTCGGAACACTTATTTCAAAAGATCAGATCATTGCAACTACATCAGCCTGGGCAACTGGGCTTGCTGAATGCGGCACTGGTCCATGGGAAGTGTCTATTGGTACTAGCAATTCAGGTTCTGTCACTGCCTATAACGGCTACATGGGCGGCATTGAATGGGCAAAAATTGTTATGGCTGCGCAAGTTGCATCAGATCCCCGCACAGTGATTTCGGGTTCAGTTGATCTGGAACCAGGGTGGGGGCCACCAGGCCAGGCACGTGCATGGGTTGATGGGTACGTGCGCACAACTTCGGCACGTCTGTGGAACTTTGGCTCTGCAGATGGTTGCCCGCAAACAATCAGTACCGATCTCACTTGCAACAACGGTTGGACCATTGATGATGTGTTGTGGGTTTCTGGGCACGCGGGTCCAAACATTTTTGCGATGCCTGAAATCCATACAAAGAGCGGGGCGTTGTCGCGTCAATGGGCTGTTCTTGCTGCACGTGCAATCACCATGAAAATGCCGATCCGTATTGCTGCTCTTACTGTGCAAACCGCGGCATGCACTCAAGTCAAAGGCGGATGCCCAACAACCGGAATTTCTGCGTGGGATGCGTGGACGCAATTACGCAAAGCGCTCGATGCAATTCCTTCGACTGCGGGCATGCCGCTTGGCGCGCCAATGGATATTCGTTGGGGATGGGCCAATGGATTTGTGATTCCACCGCCAACCACCACCACCACAACCACAACGACGATCACGCCTCCCGTAACTGAGCCGCCGCCAACGACCACTCCGACTACGCCTCCCGCGCCACCTCCAAGCTAAGTGGCTTGTCGTTTCAGCCAGTCCTGTGGCTGAATTAGGCTCTCTGCATGAGTTTGCAATCTCAAGAGAGCACTTCACAGAAGCCGTGGCATTTGCGCGACAACTGGGAACCAATGCATGTTGAAATCACCAGCAC
>WLSJ01000138.1 GCA_009705865.1 Actinomycetota bacterium
ATTCGCTATGGCGACAATGATCACCTTGCTGCACTGCTAGCTCATCTCGTGTCGGCAGACATGTTGGTATTGCTCACAGACACCGACGGCTTGTTTACGTCTGACCCTCGTGCAAATGTTGACGCAACCGTTATTCCAGTTGTTGCGGCAGATGATCCTTTATTGACAGTAGCGGCATCAGGTGCAGGATCTGACAGAGGAAGCGGCGGTATGGCTTCAAAACTTGCTGCTGCTCGCATTGCTTCGTGGTCTGGTGTCACAGCAGTCATAGCTTCAGCAGAATCTGCTTCAGCAGTGATGTCCGCAATTAATGGTGAAGCTATCGGTACACGATTTTTGCCACATGATCGACAATTGTCAGCGCGAAAATTGTGGATCGCTTTTGCTGCTGAAGTTGAAGGATCTGTAGTGGTCGATGATGGCGCACGAGATGCATTAGTGCAGCGCGGAACATCGTTATTGCCTGCAGGTGTTGTTGCCTGTACCGGATCATTCGATGTTGGTGCAGTGGTGGACGTGGTCAACCAGACAGGCGACTTACTGGGACGCGGATTAGCAGCAATGTCATCAGATCAAGTGAACAAAAGCAAAGGGAAGCGGACTGCTGACTTAGCTGACTTGGCAGTGGTCGAAGTGGTGCACCGCGACGACCTCGTTGTGCTTGCCTAAAGGTTTTACAACGTTGTGTCGTGGTCTGTGCCGCGCGTGGGCAAGACCGAGGCAAGATTTCGCATCTCGGGTACTTGTAACGCATACAACGCAGTGATGTAGACGATTAAACCGGCACCGATGCATAAAAACAGCTCAGCCAGTTGTGACATTCCGGAACGCGGGTGAAGTAAATAGGCAAGCCACCAAATGGTCACGCCCATGACCGCGCTGCCGATAACTGCTCGCCATAACAATGACAAGAGGCTGAGCCAATTGACCGCTGCATATTTTTTGTGCAACAGCCATAACACCAACACTGACGACACCATGTAGGCAATTCCGAAAGACATTCCGAGACCTAACACCCCATGACGGTTAACCAGGACTAGAGCTAATGCAATATTCAATGCGTTTTCAAAAACATTGATAAAGAAGGGCGTACGAGTGTCTTCGTGTGCATAGAAACCACGAAGACAAAAGATGTAGATGGAAAACCCAGCTAGACCAATAGAAAAGCCAGCGAGAGCGCGAGATGTGTTGTGAGATGCGAGCGAATCGAAATGTCCGTGTTCAAGAATGGCGCTGATGATGGGGTGAGCAAGGATGACAATGGCAACCGAAGCGGGAATTGTCAGGATGCTGATCCATCGCACCCCGGCAGTGAGCCACGACCCAAAGCCGTCCTTGTCGCCCGCTCGGACTCGCCGCACTAATTCGGGAACGAATGTCGTAGCGATGGAAATAGCCAACAAACCGTGAGGCAACATAAAGAACGTAAATGCCTTGCTGTATGCGTCTTGGTTTCCGCTACCTGGTTCGGCCAAGTTCTTGATGACTACCAATGCGATTTGATTCGTGACGACATAGCCGAATGTCCACGACGACAATTTGACCATTGTTCGCACTGCTGGGTGAGAAAAATTGGGTGTGAATTTGAGCGAGATTTTCGCTTTCTTTAGAGCCGGTATGAGCACCAAGCCCATTGCCATTACGCCGCCGGTTGCGGACAATGTAAACAACCAAAAGAATGTGTGATCAGTCAAGACGTCTTGTAAGCCAGGCGTTCCATCACGCGTGAACGGAATAATAAGAAGCATCGTGATGGTGATGACGTTTGACAACACGGGGCACCATGCAGCGGCAAAGAAATGGCGTCGTGCGTTTAGTAGCGCCGAAGCAATTGCAGTGAGGCCGTAAAAAAAGATTTGAACCAGAAAGATGCGCGTCATGACTGTGCCTACATGACGAAATTGCTGTGGATCAACGAGTGGACTGACATGCAGTGAAAAAAGTCTGAAGATCAGGGGAGCAAGCGCGATGGCAACAGCGGTTGCAATGCCAAGCACGATAAGTGAGACCGATACAACTGCATTAGTGGCTTCTTCATCATTGTCTTCTGTAAATCGTGTGAATAGTGGAACCAAACTTGCGGCTAAAAGTCCGCCCACCAATAACTCATAGATGGAGTTGGGCGAATTGTTCGCTCCGTCGAAGGCATCTGCCAAAGCGGTCTGTCCGATGATGATTCCGAAGACCACGACCCGCAGCAGCCCTGTCAGACGAGATATGGCTGTGCCAATCGCAACCACCAAAGTGTCCTTGAACATGAATGGAAGGTTAGGTGGAAAAACAAGGCCGAGATGGTTACGTTCTGAATCCGCCCAATTCCTTAAATCCGAGCACCCCCCACTAGATTGGAACACTTATGGATAACCGCTTCGAATCAGTTCAATCTGTCCGCGACGGCCTCAAGGCTGTCAATTACCTCGCTGACGATGGCATCTCAGGAGTCGTGTTTTTGGCCGAACGCCTCGGAAAGCCAATTCTTGTTGAAGGCCCAGCCGGTACAGGTAAGACCCAATTGGCAAAGAGCGTTGCAGAAATGCTCGGAGCAAAGCTCATTCGTTTGCAGTGCTACGAGGGACTTGATGAATCGAAGGCGCTCTACGAGTGGAACTACAAAAAGCAGTTGCTTCGCATTCAAGCAGACCGAAACTCCGATGCATGGAGCGATATTCATGAAGACATTTTCGGTAGCGAATTCCTTCTGACCCGCCCTCTGCTCGAAGCAATCACATCAAAGGAACCTGTTGTTCTGTTGATTGACGAAGTTGACCGTGTTGAAGTGGAAACTGAAGCCTTGTTGCTCGAAATCTTGTCGGAATACCAAGTGTCCATTCCTGAACTCGGAACAATTACGGCTACTCAAATTCCGTTGGTGTTTTTAACTTCGAACAACACTCGCGAACTTTCCGAAGCACTCAAGCGTCGTTGTCTGTTCCTGCATGTGGACTACCCACAAATGGAACGCGAAAAAGAAATTGTTCTCACCAAGGTTCCTGGTGTTACAGAAATGCTCGCAGACCAGATTGCACGCATTGTTCGTAGTATCCGTCAGATTGATTTGAAGAAGGCACCATCTGTCAGCGAGACAATCGATTGGGCTCGCACATTGGTTCTTCTCGGACTTGACTCTGTAAACGCTGAACAAGCCAAAGAAACTCTTCACGTGCTCTTGAAGTACCAATCAGATATCGCCAAGGCAGCCAAAGAGCTGTCGGACGACTGAATCGATCGGCACTGACGCATGCTCGATCTTTTATCGGGGTTCATTGTTGAGTTGAGAAATGCTGGCTTGCCAGTCAGTCTCACTGAGAACTTGGATGCCATGCATGCCATCTCGCATATCCCATTAGAGGATCGCGAGGCGTTTAAGTACGCACTCGGGGCAACCCTTGTTAAGAACAACGCTCACTGGCGTTCTTTCGAGACCGTCTTTGAGGTGTACTTCAGTTTGCGCGGCCCTCAATATTCCATCACCGATGGCGACAGTGACGCCAGCATCGACGACCTCTTGCAGCAAATGCAAGAAGCCCAGATGCAGGGCGAAGGCAACGGCGGCGCTGGCGGAATGGATTCATTGACGCCTGAAGAACTCATGAACATTCTGATGAATGCTCTGATGAACGGTGATCAAGCATTGATGCGAGCTTTGGCGCGCCAGGCAGTGCAGCGTTTTGCAGGCATGGAGCCGGGCCGACCAGTTGGCGGCACCTATTACCTGTACCGAACCTTGCGCAACCTTGACCTTGACGGCATGCTCGACAAATTGATGGAAGCCAGTAAGCAGGAAGTCGGTGGCGACTTAACGAAACTGGAAGAGCGTCTCGAAAAAGACGAATACAACGATCGCATTGAGAAATTCAAACAAGAAGTTGAAGCTGAAATCCGTCGTCGTCTGGTTGCAGACCGCGGAGCTGAAGCAATGGCAAAGACATTGCGCAAGCCATTACCAGAAGACGTTGAATTCATGCATGCCAGTCGTGACGAAATGCAAAACCTCAAGAAGTCCTTGCAGCCTCTTACTCGCAAGCTTGCTGCTCGTTTGGCGCGTAAACGTCGCCATGGTCGCAAGGGTCCTCTCGACTTCCGCAATACCGTGCGTCACAGCCTTGCGTATGGTGGTGTACCAGCTGAACCAAAGTTCAAGTACCCACGCCCTGCAAAACCAGAGTTGATTGTGATCGCTGATATTTCAGGTTCAGTTGCAGCCTTTGCGCGATTCACCTTGATGTTGGTGTACGCAATCTCGAACCAGTTCTCAAAAGTGCGCGCGTTCGTATTTATTGATGGCATCGATGAAGTTACTGAATACTTCAAGAAGACCGAAGATATTTCTGAGGCCATTCATCGCATTAACACCGAAGCTGACGTGATCTGGGTAGACGGCCACTCCGACTAC
>WLSJ01000139.1 GCA_009705865.1 Actinomycetota bacterium
GTGACCAGATAGCCGAGCGTGTAACCGCCAACTGCTCCGAACGCTGCGTGAGCCACGGACACTTGACCCGCATAACCCAACAACAGGTTTAAGGAAAGCGCCAACGACGCATAGATCAGGATTTGATCGAGATAGTTAATCCAAATTTGCATGACTAGCCCCGGATTCCTTGAAGAGTGACAATTGAAATGATGCGTTTACCCCACAACGTGTCTTTTGCAGACTTGTTAATGAGATAGACGAAAAGAACGACGAACACCAAGGTTTGGGTCCATCGAGTTTGAATAAACATTGATGACCATTGCTCTAGCAAGGACAAAACGATGCCGGTCATAAAGATGCGAATAGGAGTACTTGCAGTGCCTGCGAGGAAGGCGACCACGAATGCCGTAGTCACTGGACGGGCACCCATGTCAGGGTTCACTGTGTATTGAAGTCCGTACCAAATTGCTGACACAGCTACGAATCCAGAACCAATTCCGAAGCACACCAGGTAAATACGGTTGGCATTGATTCCGATAATGGTTGCGAGATCAGGGTTAACGCGTGTTGCTTTCATTTGACGACCGAGCGACGTCTTAGTAAGGACAATAGAGAAGATGATGATGAGAGTAAGAGATGTAATGAATTGGAAAACATCGAGGTTTTCAAAGGTCACTCTCCAAATATGCCAGGCAGACTTTTTGACAATTTGATCTTTGTCATAAAAGCCCTGGCTCTGTTGACTCCACAACAACGCAATAGTGCTTTGACCAGCAATACCTATACCAAGGGCTGCGACAAACACCGCTAACAGTGCTGTGGCGCCGGCTCCCTGGGCGATCGGTCGATAGATGTATTTCTCAATCGCTACACCGACAACGATGGTGAAGAGAATGGCCAGAATTCCAGAGACGATGAATGGAAAACCATCAGAGAATGGCCCGAATGGAGTTCCGCGAAAGTGGAACGTATAGGCCAGATATGCCGCCAACGTATACGTGAAGCCGTACGCAAAGTGAAAGCGTCCGGTGACTCCGAGAATCAGAGCAAAACCAGCTCCGATAAGCCCATACGACGCACCACGGAAAATACCGTTCATCGTTAACTGGGCAAAGATTTCCCTACCGATAGTAATGGCAAGCATTGAGTCTCCTGAAGAAGAAGGATTGCAGCGAATAACCGCGCAAATGAAGTGATTGTGTATAAGAAAAGGTGGGTTGAGGGACGAGCCCTCAACCCACCTTTCTATATGTAGTTAATTAGCCGGCTGGAGTGTAGTCAGCGCCATCGATGTTGAAGTACGCAAGTGGCGTTACTTTTCCATTGATGTAGTTGAAGACACCCATTGGGCGGCGCAGTACTGAGTGCGTCTTTGGATCAAGTGCCGAAACACCATTTGTTGTTGCATCTCCACCGTAGAGGCTGACCAAGCTATCCAAGTTGGCCTCAAGGTTTGTGTTCAATGTTTCACCAACGCATAGCTGGTCATTCGTTGCACCAGCTGCTGATGCTTGACGCATGAGCTGCCAGAGGCGAATGGTGTTCTCGAAGAAGTTTGCTGCGTAGAAGTCAGGCAACTTGTCGTAAGCGGCTTTGAATTTGTCAACAAACAGCTTCGCTACTGGGTTAAGAGTAGGTGATTCTGCATCGAAGTAGTCATACGCGAAGGTGAAACCTGCGGAATCGTAAACTCCCTTAGAAGCATTAATTCCATCTGGTGTGAATTCTGAACCCATCATGAATGATGTGATTCCGGCAGTTGAAGCCTGGTTCACGAATGCACCTGGGTCTTGACCGTACACAGCAACAAGCAAGAGGTCAGGCTGGTTGGCCTTGATCTTTGTGATTGATTGTGAGAAGTCTGTTGCACCAACAGCGTTGAGCTCATAGACACCGTTGAATGTCATGCCATTGCGCTTGACCTTCATATCGAAGTCATCCTTGATCATCTTGTTCAAGGCCTCACCGAGGTCCCAACCAAGTACACCAACTGTCAAATTGTCTGGATGTCCTTCTTTCCACCACTTGAACACACCATCAATGGTGTCGTTCGGAGTGATAGCACGAGTTCCCCAGAAGTATGGCTGGCCCTGTCCGAAGATGGATGTTCCACCACCGCCGTCAAGAGTGAACACTTTGGACTTCGCAGTATCAGCAAGCATTGCACCAAGGTCGTCTACATAGGAAGCCAATTTAATGGAGATTCCCTTTGCAACGATTTCCTTCATAGCTGTAACACCGGCTGCAGGATCGCCTGACTTATGGTCCCATGTTGTCACTGTGAACGAAGGCCCACCAGCTTCCTTAATTGCCTTAACGGCAACATCAATACCCTTAGTCATGGTGTCTCCATAGAAGGAACCAGGACCAGTGAGTGCGAGCACTGCACCGATATCGCAAGACACATCACCCAACAAGTTGTCGGTGTAACCGAGAGTCTCAGCAAGGTTGCCTGCTGGTGCTTCACCAGCAGCAGTTGTGTCTGATCCGCCAGAGCTACTGTCGCTTCCGCCGCATGCGCTCATTCCGAGAGCAGCAACAAGAGTTACAGCAACGCCTAGTCGAAACGACTTTGACATTTTTCTTTGTTCTTTCATTTTCCCCCAAACACATTTCTGTGTCGTAGTTCGTCCCCCCCCACGAGGAACAGAGATAACAGTATCGCACATGTCACACCATGAACAACTTGTGGAGACATGTCTCAGATGAATTGTTTTACGCAAACAGAAGCATGCGGAACTATCACATTTGCAACAATGAATTATCTACCGTCGGGTAAGTAATGCCTATCGGCGATTTACTTCTGTCGTTTCGCTAGTTCTGCTACGCGCAATTCTCTTCGCAAAATCTTTCCGGTCACGGTCTTTGGAAGTTCGTCAATGAATTCAATCTCGCGCGGGTATTTGTAGGCAGCCATTCTTTCTTTACAGAAAGCAATGAGCTCTGGCTCTGTTACAGATTCGCCAGGGCGCAAACTGACGAAGGCCTTCACCGTTTCACCTCGATAATCATCAGGCACGCCAATAACAGCGGCTTCGCGCACTGCACTGTGTTCATACAACACGTCTTCCACCTCACGTGGCCACACCTTGTACCCCGACGCGTTGATCTGGTCCTTTTTGCGATCGACGATATAGAACCAGCCATCGCTGTCCATGAAACCCACGTCGCCAGTGAACAGCTCTCCACCAGGTATTGCATGAGCGGTTTCTTCAGGCTTGTTCCAATACCCGGAAACTACTTGTGGACCGCTTGTAACAATTTCGCCCACTTCGCCTACAGCAACGTCTTTGCCATTTTCATCAACGACCCGAACCATCGTATTAAACACCGGAACACCTACCGACAGTGCACCCGATGTGGGATCAACTGGGGCTAGCGCGCCCATCGGCACAGCGTGTGATGGAGATGTGGTTTCAGTAAGGCCGTAGATGTTGTGAATGTACGCACCTGTTTCAGATTGAAAACGCTCAATAACAGAAGGGGCAATTGGCGCTCCCCCGCTGTACACCTTTTGCAATGAAGAGAAATTTCTTCCTGCTGCAGTTGGGTCACTAATCAATGCAATAAACACTGTGATAGCGCCAACAGTAAATGTTGGTTTGTGCTTTTCAATGAGATCAAGAATTGTTGGTGCGTCAAACCTGTATCCCAACACCAACGGCATCGGCACTAGGAACGACACCGCAATATGTGCAATGAGACCAGTGATGTGAAACAACGGCGCCACACCAAGCACAATGTCT
Source organism: Actinomycetota bacterium (assembly GCA_009705865.1). Classification (GTDB taxonomy): domain Bacteria; phylum Actinomycetota; class Acidimicrobiia; order Acidimicrobiales; family Ilumatobacteraceae; genus UBA2093. The sequence goes on from WLSJ01000139.1 coordinate 3,729, forward strand.
TTGTCTGTCAGATCCATCCACTTTTGGAATGTTGCAGAGTTAAACACAACATTGCCGTGCGTATTGCGTGCACCCTTTGGCGGGCCAGTGGTGCCAGAAGTGTAGGTAAGAAACGCAACTTCATCTGATTGCAACGAGACAGATGGCGGAGCATTGCCAGCGAATTCTGAAATCAAATTACGCATATCAGATGCATCGGCTGCAATTGATTTTTTGGATCCCTTCAAAATGGCGGGGACCTCACCAACGACATAGTCGATTTCATTTGTGGTGATCACAATGTCAACTGCTGAATTGCCAGAAGCCACCACACCTCGAGCGACATCTTCCCAGAGCGCTTCTTGTGTCACCAAGACACGTGCACCCGAATCAAGAAGCAGCGTTTCCAATTCGCGTTCTTTGTTCATCGGATTCACCGACACCATGACGCCACCTGCTTTCCAGGTAGCCAACATGGAAATAACA
>WLSJ01000014.1 GCA_009705865.1 Actinomycetota bacterium
CCAAAGTCTTTGACATCAAGGTTGCGCTTAAACATTGATTCAACAAGATCACCAAGTGGAGCCATGACTGCGATAACGATTGTCAGGGCAATCCATTCGCCCATGGAATTCCATGTGCCGTTCTGGGATCCGAAGACAACGACTGCGACAAGAGTTGCGACTGCACCACCGATTGCGCCTTCAATGGTCTTGTTTGGGCTGATCCATTCACGCAATGGTGTCTTACCAATAGATGCGCCAATAAATAGTCCGCCGACGTCATTGGCGATAACACCAACAACAATCATGAACAATGTGTCAGTACCGACATGCGCAAGGCCGCCGTTCACTGAGTATCGCAAGATCAATGCTGCAAATGAACCAAGTAAGCCGATCCATGTCATTGCCATATTTGTAATGGCAACGTTTGGCATTGGTCCACTGTGAACACTGCTGCTACCTATGAATCCGATTGAAGTTGCGAGGAATCCGAATGCAAACACAAGTGGCAACGAGGCATCGCCGATCCAATACGCAGCAATGGGTGCAGCAACACATGTGGCTAAGCCTGCAAAAGTTGCTGGCCTGTAACCCTTTTCGGTGACTTTGCTAAAGAACTCGACAGCAGCGAGTCCGACAACTGCAACAACAATGAGCATGACTGCTGCTGGACGCCACACGATGGCTCCGAGAAATACTGCAAGCAAAATGAGTCCGGTTGTAACTGCAGTTGGCATGTCGCGACCAGTTCCCCCACCAGCACCGCGAGGGCCGGAGCGACGAACTTGTGGTGCGCGACCACTGCGAGGAATACCACCTGTGATGTCACGCGATGGATCCATTCCGAAATCTGCAGTGACGTCACGCGATGCACGACGTCGTTCATCTGTTGGGTCAGTACCAATGGTGATGTGGTCAGGACGACGCGTTGGCTCACTTGGCTCTTGGAATGTTCCCCACACGTCTGTGTCGTCTTCGACTGATGGCAGTTCTCCAGTTGCAGGTTCGGTCCAATGCGGAAGGTTGCCGGTGTCGGCGTCTCCGAAACTAAGAATCGGTTCGGCTGTTGAGTCCTCTGCGAATTGCACAGTCCCGAAATCGGAACCAAAGTCAGTTCCGTACCCCGAGGAGTCGTTGCTATCGGTGTTGTCTCGGCGGCGCCAAATGTCGTCACTCATGTTGTTCCCCTTTCGGGCGTTCGTTGACAACCATAGTTGCCATCGTTTCTATACCTCGAGCAGCTCATGTTCCTTGCGGGCAAATGCTTTTTCGATGTGTTCTATGTGCTCTTGGGTCAACTTATCGAGGTCCTTTTCAGCACGTTCCAATTCATCTTTCGATATCTCGGAATTTTTCTCGGCAGCTTCCATTTGCTTTCGGATATCACGACGGATGTTTCGGACAGCTATTCGGCCGTCTTCTGTCATGTTCTTTACAATTTTGACATATTCCTTACGGCGCTCTTCGGTAAGCACGGGAATAGAAAGCCTGATGACGACTCCGTCGTTTGAGGGGTTCAGACCCAGATCGCTTTCGCGAATGGCCTTTTCAATAGCGCCAAGGGAACCACGGTCATGAGGCTTGACCACCAAGGTGCGAGCCTCAGGAACCTGAAATCCAGCCAACTGCTGGAGAGGCACAGTTGATCCGTAGTACTCGACTAACAGTTTTTCTACAAGGCTTGGGCTAGCGCGACCAGTTCGGACAGACGAAAACTGGGATTGGACATGCTCTACTGCTCGTTCCATCTTGTCGATGGCTTCGAGGGTGGCGTCTTCGATCACCCGACCAGCGTACCTATTTGTTCGCCTCGGAGAATGGACTTGACGTTGCCACGAGCCAGAAGGTCAAACACAACGATTGGAAGGTTCTTATCCATGCAAAAGGTAATCGCGGTCGAATCCATGACTTTCAGGCCTTTGGTGATGACATCCATGTGGCTGATCCGGTCGTATCGAGTGGCAGTTTTATCAATCTTCGGGTCTGCGGTGTACACCCCATCAACTCCGGAGTGAGTGCCCTTCAGAATTACTTGCGCTTCAATTTCTGCAGCGCGCAGAGCAGCAGCTGTGTCAGTGGTGAAAAAAGGGTTACCAGTACCGCCAGCAAGAATGACAACGCGGCCCTTTTCCAGGTGACGCTCTGCACGACGGCGAATGTACGGCTCAGCGATCTTTGGCATTTCAATTGCGCTCATCACGCGAGAATGTTGACCCGCACGCTCGAGAGCATCTTGCAATGCAAGACCGTTCATCACTGTTGCCAGCATTCCCATGTAGTCCGCTTGCGCTTGATCCATTCCTTGACCAGCACCTTTGATGCCGCGCCAGAAGTTTCCGCCACCAACAACAATTGCAATGTCAGTGCCTAGCTCCTCACGAGCTTCGCGAACTTCTTCAGCAACTTGAGTCAGGACATTGTTGTCAAGACCAAAACCCGACGGCTCTGCAAGCGCTTCGCCCGAAAGCTTCAACACAATGCGTGACCATGCGGGCCGAGTTGACATGTCAGCCGATCTCGACCTGTGCGAAACGCACGATCTGGGCAGAGCCGATGAACTGAGCAATGCTGAGTTTGTCGTCTTTTGCGTATGGCTGTTCAAGTAAGCAAATGTCCTTGAAGAAACCGTTCACTCGGCCTTCAACAACTTTGGCAATTGCTTGTTCAGGCTTTCCTTCGTTACGAGTAACGATTTCAAGCGTGGCGCGCTCTTTTTCTACAACGTCTGCGGGCACATCTTCACGTCGCAAATACTTTGGGCGTGCAAATGCAATGTGCACCGCAACGTCATGAGCGATCTCTTGAGTTGCACCGGACATCTCGACAATTACGCCGTTGACTCCACGACCACCTTGAATGTGGCTGTATGAATCAAGAACGTTGCCGCTTGCAGCTTCAAAACGAATGGTCTCGCCAACTTCAATCTTTTCTTTCAAAACGATTTTTAAATCATCAATTTTGGCGGAGTGATCTGCAAGGCCTGCTTCACCTTTTTCTAGAACTGATGCAGCCAATGCATCTGCGGCTTCTTTGAAGCCATCGCTTGAGGCAACGAAGTCAGTTTCGCACTTCAATTTGATGATCGAAGCGCGTGCTGGCTCAACGATGATTGAAACGACGCCTTGTGCATTTTCGCGATCATCGCGCTTTGCACTTGCTGCAAGACCCTTTTCGCGCAGCCACTGCTTTGCGGCTTCAACATCGCCGCCATTTTCTTCAAGCGCTTTCTTGCAATCCATCATTCCGGCGCCAGTTGTCTGACGAAGGCTCTGTACGTCTTTAGCTGTATATGACATGACTACTCCGCTGCTGGTTGATCGGTTGGCTTCTGCGCTGACAAACGTGCTTCACGTGATGCTTGAGCTTCGGCAGCCTGACGACGGGCGTCTGCTTGCTGAGCTTCGAACACCGCATTTTCTTCAGCTGTGCGCTCGACAGCAACAACTTCAGTAGCGGCTGCTGCTGGGTTGCGCTTCTGAGCAATGAAACGTCCTTCAATAATTGCTTCAGCGATAACGCGGGTCAAAAGGTCGTTTGAACGAATTGCATCATCATTTCCAGGAATTGGGAATTGAATGAGGTCAGGGTCAACGTTTGAGTCAACAACTGCAATTACAGGAATGCCCAACTTGTTAGCTTCTGTCACTGCAATGTGCTCTTTGACTGTGTCAAGCACAAAAATTGCATCTGGACGGCGAGCCAAGTGAGAGATACCTGAAAGGTTCTTCTGCAATTTGTCTAGCTCACGAGTAAGAAGAAGTGCTTCTTTCTTTGGCATTGCTTCAAACTCGCCTGAAGCCATCATGCGCTCGTACTCTTGCATTTTTGCAACGCGCTTTGAGATGGTTTCGAAGTTGGTAAGCATTCCGCCCAACCAACGCTCGTTCACGTAGTACATGCCGCTTTTCTCGGCGTAGCTACGGATGGGATCTTGTGCCTGCTTCTTTGTTCCGACGAACAAAACAGTTCCGCCGTTAGCGACAAGGTCGCGAACGAATGCGTAGGCAACCTCAATACGCTCAAGCGTTTGATCGAGGTTGATGATGTGGATTCCGTTGCGCTCACCAAAAATGAATTGCTTCATCTTCGGATTCCAGCGACGGGTCTGGTGACCAAAGTGCACACCAGCTTCGAGCATTTGACGCATTGATACGACAGCCATGATTTTCTCCTTCTGCGGTTTTCCACACACTGATCCGACGCCGAAGCGACCGCAGATGGCCAGTGTGCAAGGTATTTGCTTGGAACATCAGGCACGGAAATGCGCCTGTTGAACTCTGAAAGCCTATCGGGGACTGGTCATTGACCCACAATGACCTTTCCCCGGCCCACGAGACGAATGGCCCCAAAACCCAAGAACCTCAAGGGATTCACATATTGGCCCCGCAACCGCACCCCCAAGTACAACTGTTGACCGCTCACCCCAAGCGGGTCGCCAGCTTTCACCTCGGCGCCAAGCACCGCCTCTGACTGGGTCAATTGCCCATAGGTGATTTTTGCTCCCCCGCCAATGTCTTCGACCACGTACAACACATTGGCAACTTTCCCGACAAAGACAATTGTTCCTGCAGTCACTGCTCGCACTGGTGACAGCGCGGTGGTTGCAATAGTGACACCACGATGACCGACGCATCGTTGACACGCAGGAGCCCGAAACCCATCGATCACTGTTCCGTGAACCGGAGGCACTGGTGCAGTCACTGCAAGGAGAGCTGCGACAAAGCGAGAGGCAATAACAAACGACACACCTGCGATGTGTGACTGAAATTGAAGATGTGGAAAGTCAGCCCATACCGGCAGCAGCAAGACGCGAGCGCAATTGCAATACAGCCTTAGTGTGAATTTGAGAGATACGACTTTCGGTGACACCAAGAGCTTCACCAATTTCGGACAGTGTTAGTCCATCGTCGTAATACAAGATCAAAATTGCTTGTTCACGTTCGGGCAGTTTTGATATTTCTTCGCGCATTGCTGAACGTAGTTCACCATCTTCCATGGCTCGGCCTGGTTGTAAGTGCGCATCCGCTTCCGCTGGTGTTGAGTCAAGCGCAATGTGATCAAGTGGTCCGACTGAACCAGCTGCAATATCTGACAGCCACTTTTCAAGTTCCTCGGTACTGATGGAAAGCTCTGACGCTATTTCTTCATCTGTTGGTGAGCGACCATGTTGATGTTCAAGAACTGCAATGGCATCTTGTACTGAGCGCGACCGTGAACGAACAGAACGCGGCACCCAATCAAGCGCACGAAGTCCGTCAAGAATTGCTCCCCTGATTCGAGGGATTGCATACGTCTCAAATTTTGCGCCATTCGCCGGGTCGAACTTGTCAATGGCATTCATGAGCCCGAACACACCAGCACTCACTAAGTCGCCTGTATCAACAGTGCGAGGCAAGCCAGCAGAAAGACGACCTGCAACAAACTTCACCAATGATGCGTAGTGCACCACTAGCCAATCACGAGCCGTTGCTTCACCCGATGCATGCCACGCATCCCATGCTGAATCAATGGTGTACCGAAGTGGACGAGCGTTCATGCGCGCGGATGAGATTCTGAATACACCAAGCGAAGTCGCTCTTTGCTGACGTGGGTATATCTCTGCGTCGTGGAGGCATCGCTATGCCCCAACAGTTCTTGAATAGAACGGGTGTCAGCGCCGTTATCCATGAGATGAGTAGCAAAAGAATGACGAAGAGCGTGCGGATGCGTGCCACCTGGAATATCAGCTCGAAGACACGCCTCATCTAAAAGGCGAGCACAATCACGTCGGCTCAGCCCATTACCGCGAGCAGATAACACCAGAAATGATCCGGTCGATTCACCAGCCACTTCGTGACGAATAGCTAACCAACGGGCAATTGCTTCAGTTGCGGGAACACTGAGTGGAACCATTCGTTCTTTTGATCCCTTACCCATGACGCGCAGTGACGACTTATCTGACGACACACTCTGCAAGGTCAGCGAACACACCTCGGACACACGCAGTCCGCTGCCATACAAAATTTCAAGCACCACTCGATCGCGTGCTCTGCGCCATTCGGGTGCTTCAGCATCTTCGGTTGATACAAGACGAGCAACTGTCTCTGCGTCAAGTGGGCGCGGAAGGCGACCCTTGACTGTTGGCGTATGCACAGCTTCGGTGGGATCTAATTTTGCAGTGCCTGTACGAATGGCCCACCCGAAATATCGACGAAGTGCTGCAACTCGCCGTGCGATGGTGCGAGACGTTGCACCTCTGTCATGCAGCAACGCTAAATATTCGCGAACATGTTCCTTTTCTACGCTGTTTGGAACAACGAGAGGTGCCGAATCAAGCAACCACTCAGCAAATAACTCAACGTCACGACGATACGCAGCACGAGTATTTGCAGCAGATGCTGTTAACGATGATTCAAATTGTGCGATCGCCCATTTTTTAAGACGACGATTACGAACGACACAATCACCTTTGAGACTGTTGCTAGTGGATGCCCGACATTCACCACATGACGACGCGTGAGATGGCTTACATCCACGCATCGGATTCGTGAACGGTTCGGAGCCACGCGGAGTTTTCATGTTGCGAACACACCAAGAAAAATACGAAGAGAGCGTAGAGATCCGTTGTTCAACCGTTTCAACGGAATAGCCAGAATCTTCCAAGTGCTCCACATAATCAGACAGCATGCGTTCAGTGACAGATGTCGGACCAGTCGCCTTACGACGCATGAAAAAAACTGCACCATGTGTGATGTCTGCTAGTCGACCTTCACGAACTGATTCAGAGACTGCAAGGGTCTTGAGATAGCGCGACAGTTCAAATTGGTCCAGCCCGGCGGCTTGGACGCGTGACTGTGCAACGGCGCTCATGTATCTAACGGTACCCCTCCACCGCTATGGCACGAGTGCCTCCCACCATCCGTTCGTATTTGCCACCCATCCTTTGGCTTCCAGCCGACCAAGAACCACCGCCACACGCACCACGGAAACCGCAGCATGAAGAGCGATTTCATCAATGCTGCGTGGCACCGTGCCCATCGTTGTGATGATGTGGCGTTCGTCTTCAAGAAGTGCCGGTCTTCCCTCGCACCAATCGGTCATGTGGCGATGGTCAAGCCCGAGAGCAACGAGCACATCAGTGACATCAGTAACGGGGCCGCACCCGTCGCGAAGCAAATTGTTGGTGCCTTCACAAGGTGCGATACCAGGAGCACCAGGCACCGCAAGAACAGTGATGTCTCGTTTCATCGCTTCGCGAACCGTGATCATGGAACCACCCGTTGCACGTGACTCGACGACAACAAGCACCTCGCTAAGAGCCGCCAGAATTCGGTTGCGCATCGGAAAGCGATGGGGCTCTGGCGCAGTGCCGGGCGGACTTTCACTCACTAATAAGCCACGTCGTCCCATCTCGCCCCAAATGCGTTCGTGTTCGGGCGGATACACAGTGTCAAGACCCGACGCAACAATTGCAATTGGTGGACACCCATCTTCAGCGCTGAGCGACAATGCACCAACATGTGATTCAACATCAATTCCGCGCGCCAAACCAGAGACCACGCTGACACCAGAGGCCGATAACTGTTTTCCTAAGCGTTGCGCAAAATACTTTCCGCGCTGGGTGGCATGGCGCGTGCCAATGACCCCGACACGACGATGATGGAACGCCCCAGCATCACCAATCATGAACAGAACTCCTGGAGCCGCTGGATCAGCAAGCAATGACGGCGGATACGGGGCATCTCGCATCGAAACCACTGTTATTGAATGATCAAGACACGCTTCAGCCGTTGCCACCAATTGTGATTCGTTCACGTTGTGCCATGCGCGCCATACAGAATCACTGATACCTATGAGTGGTCGTTCTTTTGCTTGCAGCATTTCCCACACACGTGCCGGGGTATCAAGATTGATTAATCGCCGCAGACGAAGAGGAGTCTGTAGTGGCAAGGCAGCAAGTGCTGCGCTATAGGTCCACTGAGGATATTTATGGGTCATCATTAGTGACGCTCCACAGTTGTTGCAATAGGAACGCGCATGCTGAGCGCAGCTTCAACCCAATCGGTTGTAATGACTTCGTCATTGCTATGCATATCAGCAAGTGTTCGCGCAACGCGACGAACACGGTGGTACCCGCGACCCGATAATCGTCCTTCATCAAGGCGATCACGTAACCAAGACATGGCGTCGCGAGTCAGTGGCGCCACATCTTCAAGCATGTCAGCGGGAATTGCTGAATTGAGACAACCTTGTCGTTCGAGACTGCGTTGATGCACAGCTGCTACTCGCTGCTTTATGGCAGCGCTACTTTCGCCGGGAACAGTTCCGGTGAGTTCAGAAGTTGATGGTTTGACAAGTCTGATGCGAATATCAAATCGATCAACAAGTGGACCACTAAAACGTCGCATGTAACGCTGACGCAATGCAATTTGACACATGCACCCAAGGGGCGACGCTTCTCCACACGGGCAGGGGTTTGTTGCTGCGACCAACAAACATCGAGCAGGCATCGTGATAGATGAATGTGCTCGCGAGATATTTACAATGCCTTCTTCAAGTGGTTGACGCAACGCATCGAGAACAGTTGGTGCAAACTCTCCCATTTCGTCTAGAAATAAAACTCCGTGTGATGCCAAACTCAATTCGCCAGGCCGAATATGCCCAGACCCTCCTCCCACCATTGCAACCATTGACATGCTGTGATGAGGAGCGCGAAACGGAGGTGACGACGCAATGTCACTACTGACCTGCATGCCAGCTGCGCTGCGCACCATGGCACAGCTGAACGCTTCGTCATCGGTCAACCGCGGCAAAAGTCCTGGCAATCGCTTGGCAAGCATTGATTTTCCGGCACCTGGCGGGCCCACCATGAGCATGTGGTGAAACCCTGACGCAGCGACTTCTAATGCAAGCCGTGCTTCTGATTGCCCGCGCACATCTGCCATGTCTGCAATGTCATCAACAACAACGCGCGCTTGTGGCGCTGCAATGTCTGGCCACGGCGCTTCACCTCGCAACACATTCACTAGTTCAGCCAATGTGGACACTGGTCGTAATCGTGTTGGACGAGCCAACAATGACTCTGCAGCAGCAGTTGACGCAACGACAACTTCATATTGCGACACTGCATCAACAAGAGGAGCCATGCCAGGAGTTGAACGTAATGACCCGTCGAGACCTAGTTCTGCAATAAATGCACATTCTGTTACTGCTTCTGCAGGCACGAATCCGTCAGCAACTAAAAGACCAATGGCAATTGCCAGATCCATTCCGGCGCCACCTTTCCGTTCGCCACCGCCTGCCAAGTTGATGGTGATTCGTCGTAGAGGCCATTCGAATCCGCTTGATAACAGTGCGGCCCGCACTCGGTCTCGCGATTCACGACACCCTTCATCAGGAAGACCAACGACCGTAAAGCCAGGCAACCCCTTTCCTACGTGTGCTTCAACTGTGATTGGTGTTCCGTGAGTGCCAAGAAGTGTGGCTGAACGGATAGCGGCATACATGTGCTCTCCCCCGTGGGTATAAGTCTGAGATAATCGTCAGGATGTGTGCGAGAAGGTCAGCAGTTTTGGCAATGGCCACCGGACTCATATTTGTGATCTCAGGTTGTGCCGCGCCGTCGCGCACTGGCTCTAGTTTTTGTGCCCAACTCGGACGTGAATTACCTGCAATTGGTCAACCTATGGTCACAGGAACAGATGTCACTGCAATGGTGAACCGATATGAACGGCTTCTTAAACGTGCACCACTATCTATTGAAGGCGACTTCGCAATACTGACTGGCCTCTTGCAAGATGCATCACGCGTGAACCCATCTGACAAAGAAGCGCTTCAAAAAATGGCTGACGCTACGTATGCAGCGAATCAATCTGCGCTGAACGTACGCGATTGGGTGAAAAGCACTTGTGCGGTTGATATCTCGACCGGACTCAATATTGAGCCACCTCGAGTTCCGACCACCACTATTGCAACGTCAACTACAACAGTTGCGCCAAAGTGATTGTTTAGCGAATTTCTCCGCGCTTCACGATGACTTTGTCAACAAGGCCATAGTTCTTTGCTTCTTCAGCACTAAACCAATGGTCGCGCTCGCTATCAGCTTGAACTTCTGCAACGGTGTGGCCTGAATGATGCGCGATTAATTCAGCCATGCGCAACTTGATGAAGCGAGACTGCTCAACTTGAATTGCAATGTCTGATGCTTGTCCGCGAAGACCAGCAAGAGGCTGATGCATCATGATGCGAGAGTTTGGCAATGTGTAGCGCTTGCCTTCAGCACCTGCCGTGAGCAAGAACTGCCCCATGGAGGCTGCAAGACCCATGCACACTGTTGCCACATCGCAACTAACGAACTGCATGGTGTCGTAGATAGCCATTCCGGCTGTGACCGAACCACCAGGGCTGTTGATGTACAACCAGATATCTGCGTTGGCGTCTTCGCCTTCTAGATAGAGCAATTGAGCACAGATCTGGTTTGCGATCTCATCGTTTACGTCGGTGCCGAGCATGACGACGCGGTTTTTCAACAATCTGGTGAAAATGTCGGAGCGAGGGTCGCCGCCAGCATCGATGGCCATTGGGCTGACAGGAAGTCCAGAAGTACTCATAGTGGATAAAGGCTACCTGCTCGGCAAGAATAGAGCCGTGCCATCAGCCCCTGACTTCTCCCCGAACACCGATGAACTCGTTGCCAACAACGCCCATTTTGTGTCCGACTTTCGCGATGCCGGGCTAGCTCTTGCGCCGCAACGACATCTTGCAATCGTTGCCTGCATGGACAGCCGCATGGACATCTTTCAGATGCTTGGCCTGGCCCATGGTGACGCCCACATTATTCGTAATGCAGGCGGCGTCGTTACCGATGATGTCATCCGCTCACTAGTCGTGTCGCAACGACTTCTCAAAACTCAAGAAATCATTCTGATTCACCACACGAACTGTGGACTACAGAGCATTTCCGACGATGGATTCAAAAAACAAATTGAAGACGATTGTGGCATTCGTCCTAGTTGGGCTACCGAAGCATTCACAGATCCGTACGACTCTGTACGTCAATCAATGAACCGCCTTGGTCATAGTCCATTCGTCATCTATAAAGACAACATCCGTGGATTTGTGTACGACGTGGAAACTGGCGAACTGCACGAAGTTGATTCAGACCCACGTCACATTTCCTAAACGCGAGATACACCGCTGACAATGACGACAATACGTTCGTCATCAGAAATGCTGTCACGCATCGCAAGAACACCTGCAAAGCCAGAAACGCCTGTTGCGCATGAATTGAAGCCACCAACATTGCGGATGAGATCGTATGCGCGATGAACGTGATCTTCTGATACAACAACAGGTGAGCCACCCGTGTCTGCCATTGCATCAAGAACGCTGATCCAGTCATAGGTTTCGTCGTCCAAAATGCCGTCAGCAAACGAGGTTGGCGTTTCTTCCCATGGCCACATGCATTCTTTCCAACGCGGCCCTGCATTGCGTGCACCGCCTGTTGCGATTGCGTTCTTCCAGGCACGTTCTAATGGCGCGCACCCTTGGGTTTGTACTGCATGAAGTTTCGGATGCACTCCTGCGATACGCAATGATGCACCCACACACGCTGCCAATGCTCCGCCACCAACTTGAACAAAAATCCGGTCAGCGAAATGACCTAGCTCTTCAGTGATTTCCCAGCCGATAGTGCGACCGCCATCGAGACACCACGCATTTTCTGTGCCTTGCACGCCGAATGGAATCGCGCCAGCAGCTACTGCTTCGCGAAAACGGAGCACACACGGGTCGCCTGGTGGGTCTGTGTCACGCCGTGGACACACAACAATTGTTGCGCCAAGAGTTTTTAGTTTTTCAAGAACTGCCACCGACGCTGTTGGCGGGACATGTACCGCAATTGGCCAAGCCACGGCAGCTGCCAAGGTGCTTGCCGCAATTGCTGCGTTGCCACACGATGCAATTGCAAGAGACGGACGAGTTGTAGGGGTCCACGGCGCTTGGCCAGCAGCTTCTACCATCAACAAATGAAGTAACTCTGTAAAAACGTGACGGGCTTTGTGCGAACCAGCGACATTTGCAGTTTCATCTTTTACCCAGATGCCGCCAGTTGAAGAAAATCCCAATGCTTCTGATAGTTCATCACTGCGTGTTAGTGGCGTACGCAAGAAACCGGTGCCTGCCACGCGAGATACAGCTTCGTCTGCTGACGTAATAATCGAGACGCGCTGTGCGTCACTGAGCCCCAGCGATTCTCCTAATGAATCGACTGCCAAGTAGCGGCGAAAAGCAAGATACGGGTTGGCGTCATCAGTGGGGCGAAAAGGCTCGACAGAAGACTCAAAATGCAAAACATGATGTCGGTCTGACAACGAAGCGTTCGGGCATAACCATGACAACGGAGTCGCTATTGATTCATGTGCTCCACAAACTGCACATACGAGGCCGGTGACCACGCCTGTCATGTATTTCTACTTAGTAAAGCGCGCAACGCGTTGGTTGAACTCGGTAATGAGATTGTCCCAGACCGGAGCAAACCCACGCACCGTGCGCCAGAACGACTGTGAGCGACGCGCTTCAAAGACGTCGAGTGGTGTTCCCTGTTGTTCCACCCATGTGTAGTACCCAAGATTGAAAATACGGTTGCGGTCACGCTCGGTGCAATCAATCATGTTGTCTGTCGACACTGACCCAAGGTGCTCGCTGAAGATTTCGGCTGCATCGATTTCGGTGAAGCCCTTTGGGAAGCGATGTGCGATTGTCTTTTTGCGCTCGCTGGGGTACAAGTCGCTTCCATCAGTTGCAATAGTGACAATTGCATCATTGGCGCCATAGCCCAACAACTTTGCTGTCTTAATGGCAGCTAGAACATTACAAATCGAAGAGAAACCAAAATGCGTGAGTGCATCAATGAGTTCTGGACTTGCGTTGTGGCGATCAGCCAAGTACTTCTGACCAGCAGGTGTATTGAACAACACATCAAGTTCGTCAGTTGCACGATCAGAGACACCAACAACAACGTCGGTATTCATAATGTTCTGAATAAGCGGAATGTGCTTGTCGCCAATTCCCTGAATGTTGTGTTCACCAAAACCGTTTTCCAACATGGTGGGGCACTCAAGTGCTTCAACAGCAACAATGCGCGTGCCATAGATGTCTTTCAAACGGTCACCCGCCGCAATAGTGCCGCCAGACCCTGTTGCAGACGTAAACGCTGCAAGACGAATATCTGAATGGCCATTTGCCTTCACGTGCTCGAAGGCGTGGGCAAGTGCACGACCAGTGACTTCATAGTGACCGACATGGTTTCCGAATTCGCAGAACTGGTTCAAGATGAAGTTGCCTGGGTCTTTGGCCATCTCATTGCACGCGTCATAGATTTCTTTGACATTGCTTTCAGTTCCTGGCGTACGCACCACGTCTGCCTTGTCAACGACCCACTTATCAAGCCAGTCAAAACGCTCTTGTGACATACCTGCGGGAAGCACAGCGACTCCGCGTGAACCCATCAGACGACTAATAGCAATTCCACCACGTGCATAGTTGCCAGTAGATGGCCACACTGCGCGATGGCGTGTTGGATCAAACTGACCAGTGATAACGCGTGGCACGAAACATGAATACGCAGCCAGAACTTTGTGCGCCGTGATCATGGGGAACCTGTCACCGAAGACAACGATGATCGGAGACTCAACACCTGTCAATGACGGTGGCAACACAACATGCTCTGGCACTGCAACCGTGTTGCCTGCCATGTCGTTGTACCAATGGACGCGAAAGAGGTTGCGCGGATCAGCGGCATTTTTGTCGACACCCTTTGTGATGTCTTTCCCAATACGGCTTGGCTCGGCAAGTTCTCCGAACGTTGGCAGAACAATCTTTTGCTCGGCAAAACGCTGCACGCTGTTCTGCAGCGACCCTTCGTCCAAAATATGTCCAGCAAGTCCGAGTTGCTCCTCGAGAACAGAGGCATCAAGGGTGGAATCAAGCGAGGGGCTACTAATTACGGTCACCCGTACAGTTTGCCACCTCAGAGCCCGCCGACCTCTCTTACATAGCGGTACCCTTCTCATGTCGCCGACGTGGCCCAATTGGCAGAGGCGCCAGGTTTAGGTCCTGGATGTTGAGGGTTCGAGTCCCTCCGTCGGCACTATGGATATTTCTCGTCTTCCGACGCCATGCCCCGTGATTGACCTGTCTGTGATGCGGTCAAACATCGCTGCCATGGCTGCGGTGCACCCAGGTCGGTCATTGCGCCCTCATGTGAAAGCGCATAAATGCACAGCTATCGCAGCTGAACAAGTTGTGGCAGGTCACACCACTTTTACGTGTGCAACGCCACGAGAAATTCTCGGACTAGTTGCTGCTGGTGTTGGCGATGACATTTTGCTTGCAAATGAAACTGTTGACCCCGTTCGGCTAGCTGCACTTGCTGATGCACAATCATCTGCACTTATCACAGTTGCCGTTGACTCGCTCGAAACAATTCAGGCGGCATCATCTGCAGGAATTCGCAACGTCCTCATCGATGTGAACGTGGGCCTACCTCGTTGTGGTTGCTCCCCTGAACAAGCAGGTTCATTGGCTGATGCAGCACGATCACTTGGTCTCATTGTTCGCGGAGTAATGGGCTACGAAGGCCACTTGATGATGCTGACTGATCGTCAACAAAAACTTGAAAAAGTCCACGAGGCCATGACATTGCTCACGCACGCTCACAACGATGTTGGTGGAGACATTGTGTCTGCTGGCGGCACCGGGACATACGACATGTTTGCTGGAACCGCCGTGAACGAAGTGCAAGCCGGCAGTTATGCACTCATGGATTCCCAATACGCAACACTGCACCACCCGTTTACACAATCCTTATGGATTCTCGGCACTGTTATCTCTGTCAATCCTTCATGGGTTGTTATTGATGTCGGGTTGAAATCTCTCGGCATGGACCACGGCAATCCCACTGTTGACGGTTACAGCGTGTGGTTCTGTTCAGATGAGCACACAACAATTGCTCCGGCTGAAGGTACACCGAAGCCAAAAATCGGAGATCGCATTCGTGTGACACCTGCCCACGTAGACCCCACGATGGCTATGCATTCCCATGCATATGTCATCAACAATGAATCTGTTATTGATGAATGGGCTATTGACCTACGGGGTTGGTAAACCAAAAATTCGCGCCAGCAATTCTGGCAACTGAGCAAGTGCACGACCCCGATGCGATACAGCATCTTTTTCTGTGCCGGTCATTTCTGCAAAGGTACGACCGTCGCCATCGTTTGGAATAAACAACGAGTCATATCCAAACCCGCCATCACCGCGTTCTGATTCTGCAATCGTGCCCGCACATTCGCCACTAACGAAATGAATGTCGCCTTTTGATGACACCAGCGCAACAACAGTTCTGAATCGTGCGGACCTATTCGATGTGCTGCTGAGTTTTTCTAACAACAATGCACGGTTCTCTGCATCCGTGGCGTCTTCTCCTGCAAAGCGCGCACTTCGCACGCCAGGAGCGCCGTTCAATGCATCAACTTCTAGACCGGTGTCGTCTGCAATTGCCCATTCAGATGCATGATTCGCAATCTCAACAGCTTTGATTATTGCGTTGCCCTCAAGCGTTGGTGCATCTTCATCAATGTCACCAATGTCTGATGGTCGCGGCGCAAGGTCAACCCACGAAGGTAATAGCCGTGCAAGTTCTTCCACTTTGTGCGGGTTAGCGCTTGCGCACACAATCCGCATAGCGCTGCTTATCGCGAGATCGGACGAGACACAGGGGCCTCGGCCAGAAGATCTGACTGCAGCGAAAAGATTCGACCAAGTCCGATATCTGCAAGCCCCAACAACTGATCAAGATCAGGGCGAGAAAACGCAACACCTTCAGCCGTGCCTTGTACTTCTACAAACTTTGGTTCACCACCGGCTGCAGGACGCAACATCACAACGTTCATATCTACTTCAGCCGAAGAGTCTTCGATGTATGGCAAGTCAAGAACTGGCACACCATTGCAGATACCAACCGAGATGGCCGCGACGTATGAGTGGAGTGGGTTTTCCTTAATTGAGCCATTTTGAACCAAGCGTGTCATTGCGTCGTGCAATGCAATGAAGCCACCACAGATGCTTGCGGTGCGTGTTCCGCCGTCAGCCTGCAACACGTCACAGTCAACAACTACTTGACGCTCCCCTAATGCGCGCATGTCACACGCTGCACGAAACGAGCGACCAATGAGCCGTTGTATTTCTACGGTGCGTCCACTTTGCTTTCCTTTGGCTGCTTCGCGATCAACTCGCTCAGGTGAAGAGCCGGGAAGCATCGAGTATTCCGCTGTGACCCAGCCTTTACCAGAGCCTTTCATCCATCGCGGAACATCTTCATCAATCGATGCGGTGCACAACACACGTGTGCGTCCGAACGACACCAATACCGAACCGGCAGCCATGTCAGTGAAATCGCGCTGAAACGAAATAGGGCGAAGTTGGTCTGCTGTGCGTCCGTCTGGTCGTGTCATGGTGTTGTCCTTTGTAGTTGGCGCATTATGTCTAGTCGGTTTTTGACCGTTTCCACGGACTTGCCGAGGATAATTCTGGACCGAGCAATCTGCGACCAAAGTCAGCAAACCATTCCACGTCTCCTGATGACAAGAAAGTATGCGAGCCAGCTTTTTCTGAGCCGGTTCGAATCTGCAGTTCATCAAGCATTGCAGCAAGTGCAAATGCTGTTTCGTCTGCGCTCGAGACCAACACCACATCAGGTCCCATTACTTCGCTAATAACGCGAGATAAGAACGGGTAGTGCGTACAACCTAGAAGCAATGCATCAACGTGAGCGGCAACAACAGGTGCAAGTAAACGTTCCGCCAACAGCACCACTTCATCACCACTGGTTTGACCACGTTCTACAAATTCAACGAACCCTGGACATGCACACGCTGTCAGCGACAATGACGTATCAATGTCAGCAAGAGCTCGCTGATATGCGCCTGATGAAATGGTGCCGACAGTGCCAATGACTCCAACTCGTCGAGAGCGCGACGTAAGAGACAATGCGCGAGCTCCTGGCTCCACCACACTGACGACGGGTACTGGCAATTCCACTGACAATTCTGCAAATGCTGCGGCTGATGCCGTGTTACACGCAACGACAATTGCTTTCACGTTGTGATCGTTCACCAAACTCCACGCGAGCTCGCGGGCAAACTCACGCACCTCTTCTGCGAGACGAGGACCATATGGGTATCTGCCTGTGTCTCCGATGTACACAAGATCCTCTGTTGGCAAGACATCAATCACTGCACGAGCAACAGTGAGGCCTCCAAAGCCGGAGTCAAACATCCCAATTGGGCGATTGTCGGTCCCGGTCATCTCTTCAGGCTAGGCGTAGTGTCATGTCTCATGCTTGCTGCCACACTTCTCGCCCTTGCTGCAGCAGTGTTACATGCAGGATGGAACCTGTGGGTGAAGCAAAGCGAGGATCGCTGGATCGCCTTGTGGGGCCAAATGACATGCGGTGGGATTGTTTGCGCAATCCTTCTCATCTCGCTCGGCGGGGCGCACAACATTGCGTGGTGGCCCATTGCGGCAAGCTCAACAGTTCACCTGTTCTACATCGCATTTCTGGCTCGCGCATACAACCTTGGTGACTTCAGCATCACCTATCCCATCGCTCGTGGTACCGGAGCCTTGCTCGCAGCTTTCGGTGGCATTCTGTTTTTATCTGACCACTTGTCTGTCCTGATGATGGTGGGCATTGGTATCGCTGTCCTCGGAATTCTGTTGCTTGCCGGGCCTGCAGATAATTCTCATGTCGTTGCAGCACTCACAGTCTCAGTCACAATCGGTGCGTATTCGGTTATCGATAGTTTCGGTTCGCGTCACATGGGTGGCAATTTGTATCCGCTGTTTTTATTCATTGGTACGGGCGCTATGGCTACGACATATGGCGTCGCCACAGGTCGCCGACACGACATGGCCATTGCACTATCGACGACATGGAAACGATTCACCATTGCCGGCATCGCTTCAATCGTCACCTACTGGATGGTTCTGATTGCAGTACAAAAAGCACCAGTTGGTTATGTGACGGCATTGCGTGAGTCAAGTGTTGTCATCGTTGCGTTAGTCGGCACTCGTTATTTAGGCGAGAGCGACATGAAACGTAGAATCATTGCAGCGTGCATTGTGGTAGCAGGACTAGTCGTGCTTGTTGCTGGTCGCTAATTAGAAGTAAATAATCTTTTCGGCGTTTGCTTCAGCTTCATCAAGGTCAGCTGTGTATGCACCCGTTGACAAATACTTCCAGCCGCCATCACACACGATGAACACAATGGTTCCTTCGTTGATTTCACTTGCAACTTTTACAGCGCCAGCTAGTGATGCGCCTGAAGATAGTCCGGCGAAAATTCCGCACTCTTGCACTAAGCGACGTGTCCACTCAATTGATTCACGCGGACGAACAACACGCTTGCGATCTAGAACATCACGGCCGTGCCAATTGTCAAACACTGGCGGAATATAGCCATCTTCTAAGTTGCGCAATCCTTCAACGCGCTCACCAAGAGGTGGTTCAACAGCAATGATCTTCACATCAGGATTCTGCTGCTTCAAATATGTGCCAACGCCCATCAATGTTCCGCTTGTGCCCAACCCTGCAACAAAGTGAGTGATTTCTGGGCAATCGCGCCAAATCTCTGGGCCCGTACCTTCAAAATGTGCACGAGGGTTTGCATCATTTGCGTACTGATACAAGAAGCACCATTCAGGATGCTGTGCAGCCATCTCTTGCGCACGACTAACCGCGCCATTTGATCCTTCTTCACCAGGAGTGAGGATGATGTCTGCGCCAAACACTTCGAGCATCTGACGACGTTCGATGCTGACTGATGTCGGCATGAGAATCGTGATGGGATAGCCCTTCATTTTTGCAATGGCCGCTAAAGCAATTCCGGTGTTGCCAGATGACGGTTCGATGATGCGCTGACCAGGAACCAAACGGCCTGTGCGCTCTGCATCTTCAATCATCGATTTTGCGATGCGATCTTTCACAGAACCAAATGGGTTCTGGCTTTCCAATTTCGCTACTAAGCGCACATTGGGGTTTGGTGACAAAATCGACACATCAACCATGGGGGTATTACCCACAAGTTCGAGCGAGTTCTGCAGAACAAAAACGGATCCACCATTTCGGCGAACATCAGCAATGGACATGTGCGCCTCCTATGGCTCTGTCGGGTTACCTCATGTAACCCATCGGGCTCTCGGGCTATTCCCGACAACTCTGGTCATAATTGTAACCCTTTGATTCCCTGGTTGTCACCCCCTGATTACAAGGGAACGATGACCTCTTCAGAGATCTGCTCTCCCACAATGCGGTAGGCCCGTGATTCAGGCGCTCCCCGCTTCAAGCTGACAATGATGTAGTGCCAATCAGGATCTGGCGCCTGGGCCACGTCGGTCGGGCTGGGGTACGGATCTGTGTGGGTATGGCTATGGACGCATCCGATGATGTCGAATCCTTCGGCTTCAGCAGCCAACTCTGCGCGCAAGTGCTCTTTCGGATCAATGGTGTACACCTTTGCACTGTGGGCCACATTCGTGGTTGCCACAAAACGGGCGACGCGATTCGAGGCACGGTCGCCAATGAGAAGGCCACATGCCTCTTCGGGAAAACAGTGATACGCATGCGCAGCCATGGCCTTAATGGCGCCGGACGGGACAAACAGTTGCGGAGAAAGAGACTCAGACATCGATGCGAAGGCTAGCGGTACGCTTCGGTACCCATATGGCAAAGAGCCCTAATACCAACTTGGCGACCAATCGCAAGGCGCGGCACGACTACGAGATTCTTGATGTAGTTGAGGCTGGCATTGTGCTGCTCGGAAGCGAAGTGAAAAGCCTGCGCGGGGGCATGGTGCAATTGGTAGACGCCTATGCCCGAGTGATTGATGGCGAAATGTGGCTCGACGGGGTTCATATCTCGCCCTACCGATTCGCAGTGGGTGCCGGTGCACACGACCCTGACCGGGCACGCAAGTTGTTATTGCATCGTTCTGAAATCGAACGGCTCCATGACCGCGTTGCACGCGAACGCTTGTCGCTTGTTCCGCTTGCCATCAAGTTGGTTGACGGCAAGGTCAAAGTAGAACTTGCTCTTGCACGTGGTCGCCGCAAAGGCGACAAACGCCAAGTCATTGCCGAACGCGATGTGCAACGCGAAATGCAACGCTCTCTTGGCCGCCAACGTAAAGGCATGACCTAGCCAAACAACGTTGCGACTCGCACACATACAGGCATGAAACAATCCGTCAGCATGCTGGAAGCATGCTACATTCCAGACATGCCCGCAATTCAAGTAAAGAATGTTCCTCAGGAACTCCACGATCAGCTTCGTGAAATTGCCGAACTACAAAAATGCACGATCGGCGATGTCATCCTCGAAGCGATCAAGCAAGAAATCAATCGACAAAAACATACCCAATGGCTTGACGAGGTATTCGCACACCCCACCGGACTCAAATCGACGCCGGAAGAACGTCAAGCTTTTATTGATGAACTGCGTGCCGAAAGAGATGCACGATGAAAACAGTCGATGCATCTTCACTTATCAACTTGTTGGCGTACCCCGACGAATTCAGTAGTCATCAAAACCTCTTAGACGACAATCTCATTGCCCCCGCAATTTTGGTGCCCGAATTCCTCAGTGGAATTCGAAAACTGGCCATCAGAAAACGCATTCCGACCAACCTCGTGAATCGCATCGTGACTCGATTTGAAGGCCTACAAATCGAGTTGTTCACAATGTCTGTATATCGGCGCGAGCTATGGGCAATGACCAAGAATTTCTCGCCCTATGACGCAACCTATGTCCTACTCGCCCAGACCACTTACACGCCCCTCATAACCTCCGATGCACGCATGGCAAAGGCCGCACAACGCAATACCGAAATCATCCTTCTCAAATAACCCCGTGTATTTGTGGCGGACCGGTGGCCTACACTGAGGTCCACACCAAAAACAATGGGGCTGACAGGTTTCGACACCAGTTTCGTTGTTCGTACGTGCGACCCGAATTGCTCAGATTCGTTAAACGGGGCAAAAAACAGAATTGCCAACGAGCAGTTCGCTCTCGCA
>WLSJ01000140.1 GCA_009705865.1 Actinomycetota bacterium
ACGTTCAGGATGCGGCTGGCAACAAAACGCATGATTGGGTCAAAAGCCATAGTGAGCACGATCAATGGTGTGAATCCTGGATAACGGAAGAACAGCACAACAAGAAGCACTGCAAGAATTAGCTGTATTGCTCCCCATTGATGGAACATCGCGATGATGTTGTTTCCACCTTCAACAGAAGTATCTACACCTGCGATGCGCTGAGCTCCGCCATCTGGTGCAAACAAGTGAATACAACTACGCACCACCACCACGAATAAAAGTAACGCTGTCACGATTCGAACAAATTGAAATCCATCAAAGCTCGAAAGATCGTCAGGTAACACTTTATTGACATCAAAATTCATAGTTCTTACTTTATTACTAACCTGTCATCTCACAGGCACTTGCCAATCAATCATGCTTTTCGAATTGGCGCAATGGCCTTCACAGCCCTCTTATTGGAGCCACACTAATAAAAGCCTGTCTGTATCGCGCCATACTTGGGTATGAGTCGAAACGTCGTTGGAATCCTCGGGACAGCAATTATCGCGGTGTACGCCATTGTCTCGGGTCGCTGGGTCGCAACTGATGCTGAGTGGTACCGATCACTTCCTCGCCCAAGTTGGCAGCCACCTAGTTTCGTGTTCGGCATAATTTGGCCATATAACTTTGCAATGCTCATTGTCGCGACTTGGCTCGTGGCCAGTCGCCTATCTAATACGCACCAAATAGTTTGGTTGATATCACTCACACTCAGCGTGGTGGCCGCGCTCACGTGGGCACATTTGTTTTATGTTCCGCACTCTCTTCTCGCATCAGCCTTTGCACTCGTGCTTGCGACCTTATTTACGCTCCCGCTTCTTGTCATCGCGTTTCGCGCTTCAACCATTCTTGGAATTGCGTTTGTGCCATACCAATTGTGGTTAGCGATCGCCACATCGCTCGCTTTCGCTTATGCCTCGCAATAAGGCGGTCTTCTATTGATGCCCTAGCGATGATGTCCTCAAAAAGAGAGGACTCCATTGCGCATCTTGAACGAGACCTAATGCTTTTTCTAAAGACCGAGCGAGTGCAATCAACATCGCCTCAGAGTTCTTTGCTCCCACAAGCGATAACCCAACTGGTAACCCTGCAACTAGCCCCATCGGAATAGTGACAATTGGTAGACCGGCAATTGCTGCTGGTGAAGTCACTGCCCCACCAGCCAATGGATGACCGGTTGTGAAATCTGTTTTCCATGCAGGCATGTATGCAGGTGAAATCAATATGTCGTGTTGCTGAAGGGCGACATCGAGATTGTTGTGTACCCAGTCAAGGTTTCGTTGTCGCGCGGAAACGTAATCTTCAGCAATTCTCCCCGATGATTTTGCTGCCATCTCGAATATCTCTTGGCCGAAGTGCAGCAATTCAACATCTGCATTGGCACGATTGAAAGCGACGACATCGCCAACTGATGACGGTGCGCCGTTTGTAGCGCGTGCAGAAAGGTACTCATCGAGATCTGAGCGCAATTCGTGCACCAGCACTGTGAACTCATCTGTATACACCTCATCGGGAGTTGCGATCATCTGTGATGTCGACACTTTCTGAGAAAGCTTCTTCACAAATCGCATCGCTTCATCAAACAGGGCATCAGTTGCCTGGTTCCCCGTGCGCCACACATCTACTACTCCTATTGCAAGAGAGGAAGCGTCGATCGATTGACTGCGGGACAACAACGAAACATCATCTTGCAATACCGCGAGCATCCGTTCTGCATCATCAACAGTGCGCGCCAAAGAACCTGGGGTGTCTTGGCTTGCACTGACAGGCACAACACCATCGGTCGGAACGGAACCAACAGTGGGCTTGATTCCTACAACACCATTAAGAGAGGCAGGGCACACAATGGAACCATCTGTTTCGGTACCTACGGCCATGGGAACAATTCCGGCTGCTACTGCTGCACCACTTCCTGACGAGGAACCACCCGCACTGTGATCAAGTGCCCATGGATTTGCGACGAGCCCGCCCGCTGCTGACCAACCGCTACTGGAATGAGTGCTACGAATATTTGCCCACTCTGACAAATTTGCTGCACCAATAATGACGGCACCTGCTCGACGTAACCGAGATGCGACTGTGGAATCTCCACGAATGGGTACACCGCGCAATGCAAGCGAACCAGCCGTACATGGCAATCCTTCAGCTTCAATGTTGTCTTTTACCAACACGGGAACACCGTGCAAAAGACCATCGTTCTTTTCAACGCGGGCGGTGCGGGCAACCGCGCCATCATCAAGTGCGAGCACACTACGCAGAGCAATCTCGGTGTCCGCGCCGTCTATTTCAGCGCATCGTGCAACTGCTTCCTCTACTGAAATCTGACTCATGTTCATCATGTTACGACGCCCCAATCAACTGACGGGATTAATGCGGTGTTCGTGCAGTTCTAGTAGTAGATCTCTACGCATTCACCAGTGATGCGGCAGGGATAAGTCTGCAGCGGCATTCGTGCGGGGCTTGCAACCGCTTCACCTGTCACCACGTTGAAGCGTCCATTGTGTTTCGGGCATTCAATCTCAAGACCATCGACATAGCCGTCAGTTAATGACGCCCGCCCATGGGAGCATTGTGAGTCAATTGCGAAGACCTGATTGTCTGTCGTTCTGACAACTGCAATCTTCACACCATCTATTTCAACGCACGCAACATCATCTGAAGCGATTTCACCTATTTTGCTGACAATCTTCCATGTTGGTTCGCTCATGGCACAACCCGTGTGAGGACAACTGTCTGATCGCTTCGTTGCTTAGCAAGAGTGGGAAAGATCTCTTTCATCGCATGCCAGATACTGCTGTGCGGCGCGGGTAGTTGATCTGCAACTGCTTTATGTAATGCCGGTAGAGCATGATACGGAACCGTCGGAAAAATGTGGTGTTCCAAGTGGTAGTTCATGTTGAGGTAGAAGAACCGGTTGATTCTGTTCATCATGACAGTACGAGTATTCAACCGATGATCAAGAACATCTTCTGCGAGTCCCGCATGTTGTGTGATTCCATAAACAACCATTAACCAACGTCCGTAAAACGTTGGGAGACCGATGAACATTGCTGGCAATACAGAACCAACAGTTACACACCACACTGCGACACCAGTAAACAGAAGAATGTAGAAACGCGACCACCAGATGCTTCCACGCATTTCTTCAACAGGTTGAAAATCAGACTGTTCCGGTACTGGGCGTCCGACAGAGTTCATCACGATTTTCTTAGTCTCGGAAATGACGGTTCGAATAGCAAAGAACTCAAGAAAAACGTGCACAAGTGGCGCCCCGCGTTTAAAGGCAATTTCAGGGTCGCGCCCCACAATAATTGTGTCGCTGTGGTGGCGAGCATGACTCCAGCGCCAACTGATGGGTTCGCGAAAATCCATGATTGATGCCAAGTAATACACCGCGTCATTTGCCCGCCGTGATCGAAACGCAGTGCGATGTCCACATTCATGCCAACGCGCATCACTGGCTGATCCGTACAAAATGCCATAGAGACCAAAAGATGGAATGGCCCACCATGTGCCCCAACACCGAAACGCCAATACTCCTGAACCAACCAACAACACAAGCCACAGTGCAGTGTCACGAGCCGCAATTCCGTTGCTGCGACTCATCAGAGTCTTCAATGTGCCACGGTCGATGACAGGCTTGAACCAGTCCCCTTCAACGAGATTGTTTTTAGCGGCATTTTCAGCTTCTGGGCCGCCAACGGTGTAGTTGCGCACACACCAAAACTAGTGGATTTACGAGGCCAAGGTTTGACGCAAGGCGCTTCTATTGACATCAACGCTGAGTCATAGGGGCCGTTCTTCGTAAGCAGATTTTGTAGCTATCACGGTAGATGCAAAACATCGTTACCCTTTATGAAGTCATGATCTTTCAATTTTGGGGTGCGACACCTGAAGAAATAGACAGCCCCGTAGTAGGCGATGACATATGTAGCGATGCAACTCTGATTGCCACGCGCTCTATAACCATTAGCGCTCCCCCACAGGATGTTTTTCCCTGGCTTCGTCAAATGGGGTTTGGCCGTGCCGGTTGGTACAGCTACGACTGGCTGGACAACCTTGGTCGCAAAAGCGCAACCACTATTCATGAAGAATGGCAGATAGTCAAA
>WLSJ01000141.1 GCA_009705865.1 Actinomycetota bacterium
TCCGTCTTCGAGGAAATCACGCATGTGACGAACCTTGGTATCGAAGTCTCCCTTTCCGATCTTTGGTCGGAACTTCACCTCTTTCACGGTGACGTGGGTTGTCTTCTTGCGAGATTCCTTCAGCTTTTGTGCTTCTTCGTAACGGAACTTGCCGTAGTCCATGATGCGGCACACTGGTGGATTTGCAAGTGGAGCAACTTCGACAAGGTCGAGGTCGAGCTCACGAGCAAGGACAAGTGCGTCAGCCGTGGTGCGAACACCAACTTGGCTGCCATCTGGACCGATCAGGCGAACCTCGCGCGCACGGATGCGTTCGTTGTAGCGCGGTTCACTCGGTGGCGTAACTATGACTGTTCACTTCTAAGCAATGGGCAAGCCCTCCTCTGTATCAATATCGCATGATGCGATATTTTGCGCCAGTGCGCAAAGCAGACACAGAGCGATGAAATCGCTCGCCTTCTCGACCTGTCGCAACCTGATGGCTGGACCGGTGGGGGCAAATGCCCCACTTCGCTCAGTTGACGCCAGTTAGGGTATCGGCACATGAGCACCGACCACACCATGCCCCCCACAGAATCCCCAAAGCCCGAAATGGACGAGGGCACCGCTGAAGCCCTGGAAGCCGTCGCAGAGGCGCGACGACGCCTTGCCGAAGTCCCAGCTTCACTAGTTGTTGCGAATCATGCCATGGGCCTATTTGAGTTAGCGGCCATTCATCTGTCAGCCGAGCCTGTTCGACTTTCTGATGCCCAACTCGCCATCGATGCCCTCGGAATGTTGGTTGATGGGCTCGGAGATCGCCTCGGAGAGCACCACGACACACTGGTGGCAGCCCTCGGCAATATTCGGATGGTCTTTGTGCAACGTTCGTCAGCACCTACACCGAGCGAATAGACACCGCTTCAGGGCGCGCAACGCGAAAGCCCGTTCGAAACACGACCTGACGCCCCACTTCAATGGTTCGTGAACCATCAGCGATGGACACACAATGAAATGGCCACACGACGGAAGCTACATCAGTAATTTCACCCAAGCCCTGAACGTCGCTAAAGGCCGTCACTACCCCTGAGTGTTCTTCGCTCAATTCTTCCGACTGCATTGTCTAATGGATGATTTTCGAAATAGGAATTTCGAGCAAGTCTGAAGCTCCAGCATCAATGAGGTCTGGAATCAAAGTATTGATGCCTCGCTTCGGAACAACAGATTCAACTGCAACATCACCAGACGCCAAGCGAGACACCGTTGGAGATTTAGCAGCGGGCAATAATGCGAGAACGGCATCGAGTGCAGATTCAGCGACATTCAATTTCAACAGAACCTTGTCACGAGCCTCAAGCGTGCCGGTCAACAAAGTCATCAACTGCTGCATTGCATGACGTTTTACAGGGTCGGCGAATGAATCCTTATTTGCTATTAGTTCGGTATAACTGGTGAGCACCGTGTCAATAATGCGAAGACCAGATGCTCGCAGAGCTCTCCCCGTCTCAGTGATATCGACAACACAATCAGCAATATCTGGAATCTTTGCTTCACTTGCGCCATAACTAAGACGGATATCAGCCTTGATGCCACGTTCAGCAAAATACCGACGAGTCATCTCCGGATATTCAGTAGTAACACGAACTCCGTCTTTCAGATCTTTTGCTGACTGAGCAGACGAGGAATCTGCAACTGCTACGACTACTCGCACTGGTTGCGACGTTGCCTTTGAATACCGAAGCTCTCCAAGGCTCACCACATCACTCGATGTTTCTTCAATCCAGTCACGCCCCGTGATGCCCAGATCAAAAAGCCCCTCTTGAACATATGAAGCAATTTCTTGTGGACGCAGAATTCTGACTGAATCAACACGTGGATCGTCGATAGACGCTTTGTATTCAACAGATGACGAACGAACGACTGTGAGATCAGCTGCGTCAAACAGAGCAAGTGTTGCGGTCTCTAACGACCCCTTAGGTAAGACAATTTTCAGCACGAGTTGAGGCTAGCGAGACAACGGTTCAGCTCAGGGATGGTTTTACGAAGAGTTAGGAAAATTGAATGATTTCCGAGGCGCTACGGCCTCGCAACCACGCCGACGCGTCCATGACTGCTTTTCCCTCTGGCTGCACAGCGACAAGGCGTACCGCCCCATTACCGGTGCCGACACGTCCGGATTCATCGCATTGACCTACAGACAGCGACACGTCGCTCTCAGTCGCTTCAGCCGTAATGATCTTCAATCGTTGAGAACCCAACACAGTAAACGAACGCAAAGCTCGCACTTGGCGTAACACCTGAACACTTGAATCTTTCCAATCGATACGAAGTTCCTCCGTTTTCACCTTTGCGGCATACGTTGCCTCGCCGTGCTGAGGGACACCGAGGCTTAACCCTGCGGACAAATTTTCCACTAGGAGTTGACCACCGAGGATTGCAAGGTCTGCTGTCAGAGTTTCTGTCGTATGTGTATCTACGATGTCGATCTCTCGTTGAGCAAACACAGCTCCGGTATCGAGAGTTTCTTCAACATCCATAATGCACACACCTGTCTGTGCATCGCCTGCAAGGATTGCTCGTTCAACGGGTGCAGCACCGCGCCAACGTGGCAACAATGAGAAATGGACGTTCACCATGGGTGTGTGCGCCAATATTGCACCCGGAATTATTCTGCCGTATGCCACCACAACACCAAGAAGCTCTGAGTGAGAGTTCTCAGCCAACCATGACATGTCATGCGAAACGTCAATTGCATTATCTAATGCAACTTGTTTGACTGGGCTCGGCGTTGTGCCTGCACCTCTACCTCGTCTCGCATCAGCCCGCGTCACCACATGAACTATTTCAAAACCATGAGCAATCAGCGTTGACAGCACTGATGCCGCGGCGGTTGGAGTGCCAAGGAAAACGAGAGGTCGAGCCTCACGAGCCATGACTATTTCAATCCGATATGGCGGGTTTCTCCCTCAGAAGTTCCCCCATCAGCAATGCGCTTGTATTCAGCTAAAGCTTCTTCACGTTGGTCTGGAGTCATACGCTCAAACATCAAGACGCCATTCAGATGATCAAGCTCATGTTGAAACAAACGTGCCAGCAACTCATCGGCTTCGATCTGAATTGTGTTTCCACCAAGGTCGACGGCCTCAAGCATGATCTCTTTCGGACGCAACATTTCGACGTACAAGCCAGGGATCGACAAACATCCTTCGTCGTATACCCATTCGCCGCGTGACTCAACTATTCGAGGATTCAGCAAAGTCACAGGTTCGCCATCTACGTCGTACACAAAGATCTGCTTTTGTACTCCGATTTGAGGCGCAGCCAAACCGAGGCCGGGCGCTTGGTACATTGCTTGCAGCATCGCTTGTGAGAGGCGCACTATCTTTCCGTCGATATTCTCAACTGGCTCAGCTACTGAGGTGAGAACCGGGTCTCCGAAGGTGCGAATGTCATAGGCCACAATCTGAAAGGCTACCTGCGGAGACAACATGCCAAAGAACACCCCCTCATCATCAGACCCCTCCCCGCAGCATTACTTTTCAGAATCACCGCAAGCGCCCTCTCGACGTAAAGAATTCGCTATCTCTGGACATGACGGCGAATTGACCCTTTCAACAGATGCAGGCGTCTTCAGCCAACACGGTCTTGATAAAGGAACATCTGTATTTCTAGAAGTCATGGCCAAGCATGAATGTGCACCCATTGTTCCCGGATCTTTTCTGTGCGATATCGGATGTGGATCTGGTGCAATTGCGCTGACGCTTGCTACCCGCTATCCAGATTGCACCGTGTACGCGGTGGACACAAACGAACGCGCACGCTCCATCTGTCAAGAAAATGCCGTTCGCAATCATCTGGGAAACATCATCGTTGCATCTCCAGAGGAAGTTGATCCTTCGATTCGTTTTGCGACCTTGTGGTCGAATCCACCTATTCGCATCGGCAAATCTGCGCTGCATGAATTACTCGAGACGTGGCTCGCCCGCCTCGCTAATGATGGGGTCGCACACCTTGTCGTCAACAAAAACCTTGGCGCCGATTCGCTTGCTGACTGGATGAGCA
>WLSJ01000142.1 GCA_009705865.1 Actinomycetota bacterium
AGATGACCAAATTGGTCGCCTTGTTGAAGGGTTGCGCAAGATGGGACAACTAGACAACACAGTTCTTGTTATTCATGCAGATAACGGCGCGTCACAAGAGGGTGGCCCATTCGGTGTCATGCACGAAATGAAGTTCTTCAACGCCATTTTCGAAACCCCTGACCAAGCAATCAAAGACATTGATGACATTGGCGGACCAAACAGTCACAACAACTACCCATGGGGTTGGGCACAAGTGGGCAACACGCCGTACCGCTGGTACAAACAGAACACTCATGAAGGTGGCGTTCACGTACCGATGGTGTTCCATTGGCCAAACGGAATTCCGAAAGAACAAAAGGGAACAAAGCGCGACCAGTTCGTATTTGTTTCTGACATCGTGCCCACTGTGTACGACATCATTGGTGTCACGCCGCCAAAGGTTCGTAAAGGTCTTGAACAAATACCTGTCTCCGGACATTCGTTTAAGTCATTCCTGAAAGACGCGAAGGCGCCTGCCACTAACACGGTTCAGCATTTTGAAAATGGTGGAAGTTTGGCAATTGTTGCCGGTGAATGGAAGGCAGTGTTGAAGCACACTGCTGGTCAGCCATATAGCAACGAAAAATGGGAGCTGTACCACTTGTCGATAGACCGTTCAGAGTGCAACGACCTTGCTGATAGTGAGCCAGACAAACT
This sequence comes from Actinomycetota bacterium, assembly GCA_009705865.1. GTDB lineage: Bacteria > Actinomycetota > Acidimicrobiia > Acidimicrobiales > Ilumatobacteraceae > UBA2093. The sequence continues at coordinate 679 of WLSJ01000142.1, forward strand.
TGAAGAGATGGTTGCTCACTGGTGGGAACAAGCAGAGATTCACGGCGTGTTGCCGCTTGATGACCGCGGCGTTGAATTGTTTGGTTCTCGTTTCCGCAAGAACTCGCCACACCCTGAAGATCGTCGTTACGTGTACCGTCCGCCAATGTCTCCGATGCCACCACAAGCATCAGGCGGAGTCGGTGGACGCAATGTTGACATCGTTGCCAAAGTTACGTACAAAAAAGGTGATGAAGGCGTTCTCTATGCATCTGGCACACAGAACTCCGGAATTTCAGTGTTCATTCAAAATGGTCGCTTGCTTCTTGACTACAACGCATTTGGTGATCACACCATTATCGAATCTGCAGGGCTAGTGCCTGAAGGTGATCATGAACTGCGCGCAGTTCTTCGCCGTGGAAATGGAATGTCTGGTTACTTGGAAGTCACTATTGACGGAGTATCGGGCGGTTCAGCTGAAGTGTCGTTGTACATGCGCATGATTTCATCTGTTGGGCCAAGTATCGGGTTTGATCATGGTTCGCCAATTTCAACTCGCTACAGCGCACCATATGCATACACGGGTGAATTACACGAGATCGTTATTGAATCAGGGCCTCGCCGTGTAGATACTGCAGCAGCTGAAGCGCAAGCAGAAATGAATCGTCAGTAATTACGACGCGTTTGCAGCGGCACGAATAGTGTCGACCACAGCAGTACCCGGAGCACCAGGTCCGAGTACTTCAGCAATGCCTGCTTCTTTTAGCAATGCAATGTCTTGTTTCGGCACGATGCCGCCAACAACCACAGGAATAGCTGAACCACGAGCGCGCAGTGCTTCCACCACTAATGGTGCAAGCGTCATGTGGGCCCCTGACAGCATTGATAAACCAATGACATCGACATCTTCGTCGATAGCAGCCGACGCAACAGTGTCAGGTGTTTGAAACAGTCCGGTGTAAATAACTTCCATGCCGGCATCACGCAGAAGGCGCGCAACAATTTTGATGCCTCGGTCGTGACCATCAAGTCCGATCTTGGCAACAAGTACTCGCAGAGTCATTAGATAGTCGGCACTTCTATATGGCGGCCAAATACTGTTCCCATTGACTTCATCATTTCACCCACCGTAGCTTGCGCATTTGATGCGGTTATCAGTGCGGGCATCAGGTTGATTTCTGGGTCTGCAGCCTGTGTTTCAAGAACTGCAAGTGATTCTGCAACAGCTGCGGCATTACGTGATGCACGCACGGCATCTAGGCGTCGACGCTGTTTCTGTTCGTCTTCGTTAGTGATACGTAACAGATCGATTTCTTCTTCATCATTGCCTTCTAAGAAGTGGCTAACGCCCACGATGATTCGTTCGCCCGAATTAAATTTGCGTTCTAGGTCGTACGCAGAATCTGCAATGCGGCTCTGGAACCAGTTCTCTTCAATACCGGCGATGCAACCATCAAGCATTGAGCCGTTTCCAAATGCTTCAATATCAGCAAAAATCTCTTCGGCTCTGCGTTCCATTTCATTGGTGAGCTCTTCCACATACCACGACCCGCCTAACGGGTCAGCAACTGCGGTGACGTTTGTTTCATTAGCGATGACTTGTTGTGTGCGCAAGGCAATACGGGCTGCGCGCTCTGTAGGTAGCGCCATTGCTTCATCCATTGAGTTGGTGTGTAGCGACTGTGTACCGCCAAGTACCCCTGCCAACGCTTCAATAGCTGTGCGAACAATATTGACTTCTGGTTGTTGCGCCGTAAGAGACACACCAGCAGTTTGTGTGTGAAAGCGCAATTGCAATGAACGCTCACTTGTTGCTCCGTATCGCTCTTTCAACCAGCGCGCCCAAATGCGACGTGCTGCGCGGTACTTTGCAATCTCTTCAAAGAAGTCAATGTGAGCATTGAAGAAAAACGACAACCGCGGTGCAAATGCATCAACTGATAATCCGGTTTGTGCTGCAAGTTCCACGTATGCAAAACCATTTGCCAATGTAAATGCCAATTCCTCAGCCGCAGTAGAGCCAGCTTCACGAATGTGGTAGCCAGAGATAGAAACTGAATGCCACTTCGGCATTTCGGCCGCCGTGAATGCAATAGTGTCGCGAACAAGACGCATTCCTTGGCGCGGAGGAAACACGAATTCTTTTTGCGCCTGGTATTCCTTCAAGATGTCATTTTGCAACGTGCCACCAAGACGCGCACGGGGAGTGCCATTGCGTTCTGCTTGCGCAATGAACATGGAAAGCAGCACCGCGGCAGGTGAGTTAATGGTCATTGATGTGGTGATTTTCCCCAAGTCAATATCGCGATACAGGTCGTCCATGTCTTCCACGGTGTCAATGGCAACGCCACAGCGACCCACTTCGCCAAGCGACATGGTGTCGTCACTGTCGAGGCCTAACAGTGTGGGCATGTCGAACGCGGTTGATAATCCGTCGCCACCTGAGTTGATGATGTCTTTGAAACGCTTGTTGGTGTCGTCAGCAGTACCGAAGCCTGCGAACATGCGCATGGTCCACAATTTGGATCTGTACATCGAGGCATATGGGCCACGTGTGTACGGGTACACGCCAGGAAATTCCCCGTCGTCTGGGCCGTACACAGGCTGAAGCGGTATGCCCGACATGGTTTCAAATGCACCAGGACGCACAGACGACTCGGTGAATGCTTTTTGCCAAATTTCACGGGGTGTCGCCATGCGCAAAGACTAACTGCCTAGGTGACTTAGGTGCCTACCGAACCGATATTCACTGTTTTTATGAGTTGGATTATTCGTCTACACTCGTAAAAAAGTTGATCACCCGGGGGGGATGATGGAGCAGTCAATAGTGACCTTCTTGGAACGTCTGTTGCCAGATGCCACAAGCATCGTTGTCGAAGACTTTCAGCAAATAGCTGGTGGTTTTTCACGTGAAACATTCAAATGTGAGGCACGTGTTAGTCGAGGCGGTACTGAAGAAGTAATGCCGCTCATTTTGCGCAAAGACCCGCCAGACGTTGAAGCCATCCTTCACACTGATCGTTCGGTAGAGCACAACCTCATTGAGTCCTTGCGACTTCGCACAACAATTCCTGTTAGTCGTAGCTATGGCTATGAAATGGACCCCAAACCATTCGGACAACCAGCAATGATCATTGAACGAGCATCAGGTAGTGGTCAAACATCTGCTCTATTCAACGGTGGTGAAGATGAAGACCAAGCAGAAAGCGTGATTAAGCATTTGTGTGAAGTACTTGTTGAACTTCACAGATGTCCGATCAACAAAATCGACCCTGACGGTGCTCTAACTGATCCGTTCAAACGCGGAATCAAAATCGACTCGTGGGATTCCTTCATGGATTCCACTATCGAATTTTTTGAAACGTCATATCCA
>WLSJ01000143.1 GCA_009705865.1 Actinomycetota bacterium
CAGTTTCTGCGGTCAGTTTCAATGTTCCGGAATAACCAGAATGCTTGAACATAATCGATACTGGGCCAGCGATGATAGGTACATATGTGAAGTCAGCTGGAGGTGTGTCTGTTGATCCGTATGTGCTGTCTGTGCCAGCAAAGTTTGTTGTTCCGCCAGTAAATGCAGTACGTCCAGCGCCTGAACCACCACCTGAGTAAGAAACGGTCGTGCCATCTGTGCGCAAGTCGTTGAAGTTAGGTGCGCATGCATCAAAAAGGTTTTTGATGAATGTAGAACCTGAGCCTGTAATGCTGGTGGCTGCATGGGAAACCCCTGCAGTTGTGCTGGAAAGTGCGAGTGTGGCTACTACGCCAATCGCAATTTTTCTTCCGAGTTTCATCTAATAATTCTCCTGTAATTGATTAAGAGTGACGTTGAAACTATAAAGAGGCAACGTTTACGCAATACAGAATGTGGGTTACCATTCGGTGTTCTTAGATGAACAACTGCTGAACGAAATTTACCTGCGACGCCGAGCCGAGGTGACAACGCGTGCAAAAGTGAACAGCACGAAAACCAGACCAAGTAATACAAGTGCTGCACCCCAGGCTCGGTCAACCGAATTTCTGTTCCCTGTTTGAAACATATTGAAGATGTAAGTCGGTAGTGATGCAATTGGTCCATCAAATGGGTTAGTTTTTGAGGCAATAAAGTACTGAGCTGTCATCAGCAACGGTGCTGTTTCCCCGGCCACACGAGCAACACCCAATACGGCAGATGTCACTAAGCCGCTTCGAACCGTTGGCAATACAACTTTAAACACATTGCGTGACTGTGTTGACCCCAGCGCATAGCCAGCAAAGCGTAGATCTTCGCTCACTAATTTCAGTACTTCTTCTGATGTTCGCGCAACCGTGGGAATCATAAGAATCGCCAAAGATATGGCGCCAGCAATGCCGCTGTAGCTTTCGAAAAACAGTACGAAGGTGGAATACACAAAAAGGCCAGCAACGATTGACGGCACTCCACTCATTGCTTGTGTAATAAAACGTACAAGCCCCGTGAAGCGACCACGAATTTCAGTGACGTACACCCCGCTAAGAATCCCTAATGGCACAGAGATAATGCTGGCGAGGAGCACCATAATTACGGTTCCGATGATTGCATGTTTAATGCCACCCATATCGAGGGCCGATTTCGGCGGGGTAATACGCATGTCGTGAGTAAAGAAACCGGAATAAATTGCTGCACGACCCCGGGACACCACGGTCCCCATCACGGACAACCAAGGGGTAATCAGGAACAGGAAAGCCGACATAATCAGAGTGGTTGCAAGAGCATTCATTCGGGCCGTAGCACCTTCGCGAAATACACGTAAGAAATTGATAATTGCAATTACAGGAATTGCAACAAAACCGACCGCCTCAGGTCCAGCCATCGGAGAGGTCAAAACCACTAGACCCGACAGAGTCAAGCCCAAAACGGCAAAACCACCATCGAGGAGTCGTAAGCCGACAGACTTCTTCCAAGGTTTTTGCGGTGTTGTCATGCGCTTTTCCGTTTCGACAAATTGACAATGTAGGTAGCAAACATATTGACTGCAAGAGTAAAAGCAAAAAGAACAAAACCAGCTGCCAAAAGCGCCTTGACTTCATATTGTGAAGCTTCACCAAACTTCAATGCAATCATGGATGCGATGTTTCCGCTTCCAGTGAAAAGGATGTTCAAGTTCGTTTTAAAAGCTATGTTCACAACAAGATAAATGGCTACGGTCTCACCAAGTGCCCTACCCAAACCGAGCATCGCCCCACCGATAATTCCACTGCGGCCAAACGGTAAAGCGACATATCTGATTGCTGACCATTTTCGGCCCCCAAGAGCATGTGCTGCGGAGATTTGATCTGGTGGCGTTTGTGAGAAAACTTCTCGCGCTACTGATGTGATAATCGGCGCAATCATTACTGCCAAGACCATGCCCCCAATAAAAGGAGAACCATCAAAAAATGGCGCAGGAACATGAAAAAGAGGAAACCAACCGAAGAGATGGTTCAGAGATATCGCCCACTCCGTAGCACGTGGTGCAAGTATGAAAAAGCCCCACAAGCCGTATATGACAGAAGGAATTGCTGCTGCTAAATCGAGTAGGGAAACCAGAAATTTCTTTAATCGCGGGGCTGTATAAAACTCAATAAACAGAGCTGCTGCCACGGATAACGGAAGTGCAATAACTACTGCAACCAACGATAAGACAATGCTTCCCACCAACATCGGTGCAATGCCGTACGTGGTTGGTTCTCCTGGCGCACCTGTTCCCTCCCACAGAGACCCCGTGATGAAAGAAAGACCCATATCTTTGAAGATTTGAAACCCACGTAGAAAGAGAAAAACAGCAATGAGGCCTAGAACTAACAAAGACACCAATGCGCCTGTTGTGACTACAAAGTGAAAAAACCGATCTATCCCCGGCTTCTTGAACTTCAGTTCTCGGCGCTGAACGGCAACATCACTCACAGTTCCCCATACTCGCAAGGTCAGGTATCTCTCAGTAAGACCTCAGATGAACACAGGGTTAATCCCCATTGATGTTTAGGAACACTAAGGGCGTGGAAGCCCTAAAACTGAAGAGTGGCCGAGGCTAGGGCTTCCACATCGGCTGGGTCGTGGGAGACCAGGATGGTAGACCCTGCAAAGCCGGATAAAAGCTCAGGCAATAGCTCTCGAAGGCCCGAGCGAGAGGCGGCATCAACAGCCGAGAGTGGTTCGTCGAGCAAAAGTACTCGAGGCTCAAGCACAAGAGCACGGGCAAGAGCAACTCGCTGACGTTCTCCCCCGCTGATGTCATTGGGGCGTCGATTGCCGAATGATGTCAACCCGACTCGAGCTAACAAAGTTTCAGAACGAGACAGCGCTTCGTCTTTGCGTACCCCACGTGCACGTAGACCATATGCGACATTTGAAATAACACTCATGTGCGCAAAGAGTCGAATGTCTTGAAACACAACTGCGCATGTTCTGTTCTCTGATGCAATCCACGTGTTGGTTGCGGGCTCATCCCATGTTGTGCCGTCTGATTGCAATTTTCCACTGCGAAGCGGAATGAGGCCAGCGATTGTGTGAATGACGGTTGACTTGCCAGATCCGTTCGGGCCTGTAATTGCGAGCACCTCGCCATCAGCGACGGAAATATCAAGCATGCGCTCAAATTCGCCACGCCCAACTATTCCGTTGAGTGACAGAGTCATCGCCCCACCATCCAACGATCACGCATGGCTGCAAGAACACCCACTGAAATGAAAATCAGCACAAGCGACAACACCAATGACAATCGGTAGTCAACTGACACAAGTTCATACACAGCCATCGGCAATGTTTGTGTGCGCCCAGGAAAACTGCCAGCAAACGTTATTGATGCTCCGAATTCACCGAGCGAACGTGCCCATGCAAGTGCAAGGCCAGCAATAATGGCCGGACGTGCTGCAGGTAATGCAATGGTAAAGAACACGCGACTGGGTGAAGCACCCATTGTGCGGGCTGCTTCTTCTAAGCCCTTGTCGCTTTGACGAAATGACGCTTCAACTGCCAACACGAGAAATGGCATTGCTACAAATACCTGTGCCATCACTACTGCAGTGCGAGTGAACGGCAATGAGATATCCCACCAGTCATACAAAAAACGCCCCACAAGTCCCTGGCGCCCGAATGCGGTGAGCAATGCAATACCTCCGACAACTGGGGGTAAGACCATCGGCGTAATGCAGACGACGCGCAGTGCAGAAAGCCCTCGAGCACGAGAACGGGCAAGCAACCATGCCAATGGCACACCAAATAGGCATGAAATGAGGGCTGCAATGACTGATGTTTGAAGAGATATTGACAATGCATCGCGGGTGGATTTCTGCGACAGCATCTCGCCCAAGTCAGACCATGGCGCACGAACCAGAATAGAAAGCAACGGCAGTGCAATAAAAGCTGCTGCAATACCTGCGAGAACTTTCAGGCTGGGCGATGTGCGTTGTTTCATCATGGTGCAAGAAATCCGAA
>WLSJ01000144.1 GCA_009705865.1 Actinomycetota bacterium
CCAAAACAAGCGTGAAGACATCCCGACCTTTGGTCCTGGAGATGAAGTCAAAGTGCACGTACGCGTTATCGAGTCAGGCAAAGAGCGCGTTCAGATCTTCCAGGGCAACATCCTTCGTATCCAAGGTTCCGGAATCTCAGAGACCTACACCGTGCGCAAAGTCAGCTACGGCGTCGGTGTTGAAAGAACTTTCCCTATTCATGCTCCTTCGGTAGCAAAGATTGAGGTTGTTCGTCGTGGTGATGTTCGCCGCGCGAAGTTGTACTACCTCCGTGATCGCGTTGGTAAGGCCGCCAAGATTCGTGAGAAGCGCGAGGCGTAAGCCTCTCGCTTTCAGAGATACACGGAAATCATTTCTATGAATACCGATGATCTCGACAATTTTGAAGCGGACCGCGAGTACAAACTCGCCCAGGAATACCAAGATGTCGTTGGCATGTTCAAATATGCCGTCGAAACAGAACGCCGGTTTTATTTGGCCAACGATGTGAAGGTGAATGTCACCGGAGACAGCGCTCGGCCGCTAATCGAAGTGGAAATGACCGACGCATGGGTATGGGATATGTACCGCAAGACCCGATTCATCCCCACAGTACGGGTGCTGAGTTTCAAAGACGTCAACGTGGAAGAACTTCCGTCGACCGATCTTCTGAATCCCAACGAGCTCTAGCAACAATTCGCCTCGCTCGCGCGCGATGGGCTGAACAACGTGCCGCTGATTGGTACGTTTCTCACGGGTTCACGATTATCGCGCGTAACTGGACCATGCGTGGTGGAGAACTTGATGTCGTTGCACGACGAGGAAATCTCATCGCAGTGTGTGAAGTCAAAGCGCGAGCGACAAATGTTTATGGTTCTCCCCTAGAAGCGATGACAGAACTGAAACAACAACGAGTGCGCCGTGCAGGGTTTGCATTTCTGCGCAGTCTTGAAGAATCAGGTCTACAGATTCGTTTCGATGTCGCGTCGGTGCTTGGCACTCAATTAGAAATGCACGAAGACATTTTCTAGATCATCGAGTAGCGCCTGTTGCACGTCGTTCCCAGCACGCATGGTGCCAATGGCGACGTAAGTCAGGAGCTTCACGTGGGACTGCAACTGTGTGGCCCATTCCTGCCGGAATTTCTTGGTTGCATCCTGGGCATACGTATTCTTTCAGCGCTTCATAGGGTTGAACTCGCCTGGTGTCAACGTCGCCGTACAAGTCGGTCCAAATATCACGAGCCATGGCGATTATCCGAGAAATGCCCACGCCACGAGCACGCACGCAACACAGATTGCCGTAGCCACAAACCACACATCGCTTTTGCGGGCTACTTGTTTGCGCGTCGGATTAAATCCCATTCATTCAGTATCGCCGCACGAGCGCCATTCTGCACGGACACTTGGTGAGTAGCGTGGAGACAATGCGCCGCACCATCATTGCCACGACTCTTGTGGTGTTCATCTTCGGCGTCTCTGCTCCCACATTGGTCCAGGCCGAAACAACCACCACTACGACCGCGGTGGCTGACACGAGCACAAGTTCGACCAGCACCAGTTCCACAACCACTTCGACAACGACCACCCTGCCCTCGGCAGTCACAACAGTTCCTGAAGGGTGCGCACTTCCTCTGGTGGCTCAAGCAGTGTTTATCGGAACAATTACATCTCTCGACCCTGTGGCAGCAGTTTTTACTGTCACCCAAGTACGTGCCGGTTCACTTGACGGTTATATCAATGCCAATTCAGTCGAAGTGCGGTACGGCCGTGACGTGAAGTATCTGCATAAGGACACGGCGTACATAGTGGGAGTTGCTCTTGACGGCGTGACATCAAAATTGTCTTCAACTATTCGTGATTCAAACGAACTCTTTGGCGGAGCTGAAGTCGTGGGTTCGAACACAAGGTGTCCGAAGTTTGAAGCGGCGGCGCGCACGTTACATATTGACGGCTCAAGTATTGACTCGGGACTATTTGTCACAATCTTTGATCAACCGGTGCGCTTGTTGGCTGCGCTGATTCTTCCAACGCTGCTCGTTATTCTCGCGTTAGTAGCCCTTGTGTGGTTTCGTCGCGGTGTGCGACGCTAAAACAACTGTTATGCAGTAAATGCTGCTGTTGCTAATGCGCGCAGTTCAGTAACGGCGTGTGCAAGACCCTTCGGATCGCGATACAACGCGCTGCCAGCAATCAATACGTTTGCACCAGCTTTTGCTGCGCCAGCGATGGTGGCAGGTGAGATACCACCGTCAACTTCAACATGGACTGAATCGCCAAGCCCACGCGCTGTAATCATGTCGCGTACTTGGCGAATTTTAGGTTCCATTGTCTTGATGTAGCTCTGGCCACCAAAGCCGGGGTTCACGGTCATCACTAACACCATGTCGACAAGGTCGAGAATATTCTCAACGGTGCTTGCAGGTGTGTGAGGGTTCAACGCAACAGCTGCTGTTGCTCCCATGCCACGAATGTTTTCCAATGTGCGATGCAGGTGTGTGCACGCTTCTGCGTGAACAATGAGGCGCTGACATCCTGCTTCTACATAGCGCTGCGCCATTACGTCAGGAGTTAAGACCATGAGGTGAGCTTCGAAGGGCTTTGTGCTGTACGAACGAGCAGAAGCAATGACGTCTGGCCCAAAAGTGAGGTTCGGTACGAACTGTCCGTCCATGACGTCCCATTGAATAATGTCGACGCCAGCCTCATCGAGAGCACGAACCTCTTCGCCGATCTTCGAAAAATCGGCAGGAAGGACTGATGGGGCAATAAGAACAGGCAATGTCACGCCTCTCACACTAGCGAAACGACTTTCACTCGGACTTGCGCCGTAGCCTGTCACGGTGACAACACCCCATTCTGTTCGTATTGAAAAGCTCGTCGCAGGCGGCGAAGGCATTACCCGGCTTGAAGATGGCCGCGTTGTATTCGTTCCTGGCGTCCTTGCTGGCGAGTTGGTCGAGATCTCATTGTCTGAGGAAAAGAAAGACTTTGGCCGTGGCCAATTGATTTCAGTTCTTGAACCTTCTGCCAATCGTCGCGTACCGCCATGCCCTCATGTGGCAGAAGGTTGTGGTGGGTGCGATTTCCAACACATCGAACGACGTATTCAAGGCCAAGCAAAACTTGCCATCGTGGCCGAGGCGTACGCCCGTACCGCCCGGATGGAAATTGATCCACAATTGCGCCGCCTCACAGATGACGCTCGTCGCACCACAGTGCGCATGGTTGCTGGCGACGACGGCATCATCGGGTTTCGTGCTCATGATTCACACGACATTGTTCCTGTCACTAATTGCATGATTGCTCACCCGCTCATTAATGACTTCATTGCAAACCCAGTTCTTGAAGGTGCTGGCGAAGTCACCATTCGTGTTGGTGCACGTACCAACAACATCGGTGTGTGGAATCACGAAGGCAAACTTGCAAACGGCCTTCCTGCTGGTTTGAAAACGGGCGAGCGTGCATCTATTTCTGAAGTAGTAGGCGAGCACACGTACAAAGTGTCTATGGGCTCTTTCTTTCAGTCATCACCAGAAGCTGCAGAACTCATTATTGATTCTGTGTCGCGTCGTCTCGACAAACTCGGCATTGAAGGCGGATACATGGTTGATGCCTACGGCGGAATCGGACTCTTCAGCCTTGCGTTCTCGCAGCGTTTCGACGAATTGATGCTTGTGGAATCCTCAGAATCAGCCTGCAAAGATGCAGTGCGCAACTTGGCTGAATGTGCAGCCACAATCGAGCAAGCAAATATGGATCAGTGGGATGCCATGGAAGCTGATGTAGTTATCGCAGACCCGTCACGCCATGGTCTTGGCAAAATGGGCGCAGCATCAGTGATTGCTACAGACGCCCACACAGTGATCTTGGTCAGCTGTGATCCCGTTGCGGGCGCGCGCGACGCAAAGTACCTGTGCGACGCCGGCTACAAGCTTGGCGAAGTAGAAG
>WLSJ01000145.1 GCA_009705865.1 Actinomycetota bacterium
AAAAGGGCCGCCCCAATGGGGCGGCCCTTTTACATGTCGAAGTTGATTAGCCCATGAAGGCAACGGAGAGGCCGAAGAAGACCGCCCACAACACCACCGATGAGATGATGGCATTCTTGTGGCTCTCATATGGCCACAACATTTTGTTGCCAGCCTTGATGCCACCGAAGATTCCGATTGCATTCAATTCAAGCAATGCGATGATTGCAAGCGAGATGAACATAAAGGCGTTTGCCCCGCCTTTGGTAGCTGAGAAAACTTCTGGGTAGAAGTGCGCTGCACCAACCATGTAGAACAACATGGATACTGAGAACACCATGTTCTGACGTGATGCAAGAAGCGCCTTTCGGCCGCATGTCGCAGCATCAGGATTTGCTTCGCCACCACCAAGAACATTGACTGCATTAGCGATAACAACTTTTTGGTTCTTCCAAATAATCATCCAAACGTTCGCAGCCATCAGGATTCCGAGGGTCATACCGACTGAAATAACTACGTTCTTTGCATTCAACGGATCTGAACCAGGATGGTTCATGAATTCCTTCATGTAATCAGGAGCGACAATCGTGATGAGAAGTCCAGTTGCAAGTGTTGCGATCGAGGCCCAACGGAACCACCACAAAGCGCGAGTAGCAATTTGCGTCACAGTGATATTGCGAGCCTTGCCTTCATCGCCATAGGCAGCAAGGCCTGGCACCTGAACGAAGTTGAAGTAGTACAGCAATCCGATCCATGTGATACCCGCAAGAACATGCAGATATCGGAACCAGAAATTTCCGATTGTGTTTTGTGTGAGCCAAGCGACTGCGGTCATGTGTATGTCCCCTTAGTAAGCGCCCGTCGGGCGAGCAGCACCCAAAGTAACAGCCCAAAGGGGCGGACAGGCGGAACTTGGGTTTCGCGAACTAACCTCAAAGCACCATGGCACACGAGTTCATCTATACCTGTTACAAGTTGGCTCGGTTTTACCCACCAGACCGCACCATTCTTGAAAATATCTCGCTCTCCTTTTATCCAGGGGCGAAAATCGGCGTTATCGGCTCAAACGGCAGCGGTAAGTCCAGCTTGTTGCGCATCATGGCTGGCCGCGACGACGGCTACACCGGCGAAGCGCGCCTCACCCCCGGATTCACCGTTGGCCTCTTAGAGCAAGAGCCACAGCTCGACATGACCAAAGATGTGCTCGGCAATGTGATGGACGGCGTTGCCCCTATCCGCGACCTTCTCACTCGATACGACGAAGTCATGGCTATGTGGGGAGACCCCGATGCTGACTACGACAAAGTGGGCGCTCTACAGGCAGACCTTGAAGCAAAAATCGAAGCAGCCGATGCATGGAGCCTTGACCGCAACGTAGAAATTGCAATGGACGCACTTCGGTGCCCACCAAACGAGGCTGATGTGTCGAAATTGTCTGGTGGTGAAAAGCGCCGCGTCGCATTGTGTCGTTTGTTGCTGTCGCGCCCTGATCTACTTCTTCTCGACGAACCTACTAACCACCTTGACGCAGAGAGCGTTGACTGGCTCGAGCGCTTCTTGAAGGAATACCCCGGCACCGTTGTGGCAATTACGCACGACCGTTACTTCCTTGACAATGTTGCAAGCTGGATTCTTGAACTCGACCGCGGTCGCGGCTTCCCATTCGAAGGCAACTACACCTCATGGTTAGAGCAGAAGCAAACTCGTCTTGAGGGCGAAGAAAAGTTGAGCGACACTCGTACTCGCACATTGCAACGTGAACTTGAGTGGGTGAAGATGTCACCGAAAGCTCGTCAAGCAAAAGGTAAAGCTCGTCTTGCCGCGTACGACAAATTGCACGCTGAAGCAATGGCTGCAGAACGTGGACCAGACAAATTGGAAATCGCAATTCCTGCTGGTCCCCGACTTGGTGACAACGTCATTGTTGTTGAAAACCTCACCAAAGGTTTTGGCGATCGTTTACTAATCGAGAACTTGTCATTCTCATTGCCGCCAGCTGGCATCGTGGGCATTATCGGACCAAACGGTGCTGGTAAAACAACACTGTTCAGCATGCTCACTGGTCAAGAAGCACCCGACTCTGGCACCGTCACCGTTGGTGACACTGTTCAACTCAGTTACGTCGACCAGAATCGTGATTCATTAGACCCCGCAAAGTCTGTGTACGAAGAAATCACCGAAGGTGTTGAGCATATGAAAGTGGGTGGACGTGAGATTCACGGCCGCGCATATGTTGCAAGCTTCAACTTCAAAGGCGCTGACCAACAAAAACTTGTGGGTGATCTTTCTGGTGGAGAACGCAACCGTGTCCATTTGGCCAAAGTCTTGAAGCGTGGCGGAAACGTATTGCTTCTTGACGAACCCACAAACGACCTAGACGTTGACACATTGCGCGCATTGGAAGATGCTCTTGATCAGTTCCCTGGTTGTGCTGTAGTCATCAGTCACGATCGCTGGTTCCTTGACCGCATTGCAACACATGTTCTTGCGTTTGAAGGCGACAGCCAAGTGCGCTGGTTCGAAGGAAACTTCTCTGAATACGAATCATGGCGCCATAAAGAACTTGGTTCAGCAGCTGATCAGCCTCACCGCATTAAATACAAGCCACTTAGTCGGTAAATACATGTCATTGCGGCTGATACGAACATTGTGCTTTGGGGCTTTTCTCGCTGGTCTGCCTGCAATTATCGTCTCATCTATTCGTGGAAACAATGAAGGTTGGGTGCTGACATTTGGAATGATCACTGCTATCGCTGCCATAATTCTCATCGCTGTTTCAGCTACAACTTCCACAAAACGAATTGATGCTTTCAATGAAGTGCAGGCCGAACGTGTGGAACAGCGCATTCGACAACTGGTAGAAGCAGGGGCGAACGAAACTGAAGTGCGAACCTTGGTACGTGACACTCTGAATCTGTCTCGCGGCGAACAGTGAGCAACACAGAACTTTTTGATTCGTGGAAATCACTGAACGACCACGACCTCGCAATTGAACTTGCACGCGTCACTGGTCAACTATTGGTCGAACACCGTGAAGTCACCATTGAACGCGGCACAACGCAATGGCAACTAAAGGATTCCGGCGACCTACTTGCTCATAATTTTCTCATGGAAGCATTCACTGCGGTTCGCCCAGGCGATGCAGTTTTGTCTGAAGAAGGCGCAGACGACCGACGTCGACTGACATCAGATCGTGTCTGGATTGTTGACCCACTTGATGGCACCAATGAATACGGCGAAGGCCGTGCCGATTGGGCTGTGCACATTGCACTATGGGAACAGAACGCACTGACCGCAGGTGCAGTATCTCTTCCCAGTATTGACGCCGTATTCGGAACGGACCCAGTAGTTGTTGTGCCTCCAAAAGAAGGTCTCAAACCCAGACTTGTCACTTCACGAAATCGTGCACCATACGCAGCCGTCCTGGTTAGTGAACATCTTGACTGTGATGCGTTTCGTTTAGGCAGCGCAGGCGCCAAAGCAATGTCGATCCTTATGGGTGAAGCAGACATTTATGTGCACGATGGCGGCATGTATCAATGGGATTCTGCTGCTCCGGCCGCAGTGGCATTGGCAGCAGGGTTGCACGTGAGCCGTCTTGATGGTTCCCCACTTGAATACAACACACCAGATACTTGGCTGCCAGATTTTTTTGTGTGTCGCCCTGAATACACCGACGCAATTTTGCATGCTATTTGGGGTCGCGACCCTCGCTAATCCCACTTTGGTGTGTGTTCACCGAGATTTGGCACAGGACCATACGTGGGTGTGTATCCATCGAAATCAACAGGCGAATTCACTGCGCGATATGGCGCTTCGCC
>WLSJ01000146.1 GCA_009705865.1 Actinomycetota bacterium
ACACTTCAGGCACTCCGTCTCCGCCAGCGCGACGCGGTACATGTAGACGTGGTCGTGAATCATTCATCACGATTCGCCTTGCGTGCCGACAATCTCTTTGCCTCAGAATTTGTAAACCGTTCATATGCAGCCACTATGTCTGCCACGATTCGGTGCCGAACAACGTCTGACCCGTCGAGATACACAAATGCCAACGAATCAATATGGCCCAGTTTCTTTTCCAGCCCAACTAAACCACTGCGTCCATCTGGCACGTCAATCTGCGATACGTCACCTGTGATGACAACTTTTGAACCGAAACCCACGCGAGTAAGAAGCATCTTCATTTGCTCGGGAGACGTGTTTTGCGCTTCATCCAAAATGATGAATGAATTATTCAATGTTCGACCACGCATGAATGCAAGTGGCGCAACTTCAATTGTCTGACGTTCCACCAACTTGACCACTGCTTCAGGGTCCATCATGTCGTACAACGCGTCGTACAGAGGCCGAAGATACGGATCAATCTTTGCCATGAGGTCACCTGGCAAGAAACCAAGTCGTTCACCAGCTTCAACAGCTGGTCGTGTCAAAACAATGCGTTGCACTTGACGTGCATGAAGAGCCTGCACAGCCATAGCAACTGCCAGCCAGCTCTTGCCGGTTCCGGCAGGTCCCACACCAAACGTGATGGTGTTTTCGCGGATGGCATCGACATAGCGCTTCTGACCAGCGGTCTTAGGCCGAACCATGCGGCCTCGCGAACCTTTCAAGATGTCATCAGTCAGAACACTGCTTGGTCGCTGTTCAGCTCGGACCATCACGATGCTTCGATCCATCACAGACTGATCAAGACGCTCGCCGCTTTGCAGCAATAACACCATCTCTTCAAACAAACGACCAACCTGATGGGCACGCGGGCCAGAACATCCGATTTCGTTTCCACGCACCACGACAGCCACGTCAGGAAATGAATCTTCGACCCGTCGTAACAATTCGTCGCGTTCACCCAGCAGTTCTGCCATGAGATGTGCGCCGGGCACAACGACCGTGACGGTGGGAGCAACGGTGGTCATGTGAACTCAGACTATCTTTTCGTCGCGCCCTTACAGGCTCCCCGTCAGACATCGTTCCTCGTAGTACCGTCATTTTGGTTCGATTGGGCGGTCACCACATGCAGAATTCGAGACAAAGTGGCACGTAGAGCACTATCCGCTTCTGCTTGGACCTTGGCATCCCTTGCCATTGCCCTAGGCACAGCACACGGCATCACCGCCGACGACTTGATCAAATTCACCACCATCGCGGGCCTTGCACTGGCAGTAATCGGAATTGTCGTCGGATTGTTCATTCACAAAGCGCCCAATGCCGTCCTGGCTGTCACCACAATCTCAGCGGGCTCAATTATCGCAGCGAGGCTGATCGAAGATCGCACATCAGCTCCTAATTCGCTCGCCATTGAATCGTTGTGGCTTCTTTCTCAAGTCGCCCTCATCGTTGGTCTCCTATTTATTGTTCGCCGCCGCCTCGTTGGTCAAGCAGCAAATGTTTTGGCAGATGGACTCATTGTTGGCATCGGCGCTTGGCTAATTGTCTGGGTGTACTTGATTCAACCGTCGATCGGTCTTGCCGGACACACAGCGTCAACAACAACCGTGCAGAGCATCACTCTTGGCCTCAGCATGGTGGTGTTATTTCTGCTGGCCACGTTTGTCTTTTCAGATTCCACGCCATCACCCGCCAATGCTTTTCTCGGCATTGCAATTTCGTTGTGCCTGGTTGGTGTCATTTTGCGCGCAGTGCTCGCGCGTGGAGACGTGTCGTTTGCCATGTCAACTCTCGATAGTCCGATACTGATGGCTATTGTTTTTGCCGGTGCGGCGTTCTGCCATCCCACTATTCGACACATCGCAATGGCAGGCGCTCACACCGTTTCACCTGCGTTGATGACTCGCCTTGTTACAACAACAATGTCACTTGTTGCACCCATCATTGTTTTGGCCGTTGACTCGCCCGCAAACGACCAAGACACTTTGGTACGCACCATCACTGTCAGCGTCCTTGCGTTAGTCGTCATGACACGAGTTGTGCAATCAGTTCGCCTTAATGCAACAACTCAAGAACAACTTGTTCGCAACGCACTGACAGATTCTTTAACGGGCTTGCCTAATCGTGTGTTGATGGTGCAATACATTGACTCAGCAGTCAGGTCAGCTTGGCGCACACCGAGGCAACCAACTGTGCTTTTCATTGATGTTGACCGATTCAAGAACATCAATGACAGCCTCGGGCATTTCATTGGCGATGATGTTCTCACCGAAATTGCCAGGCGACTTCAATCTGCAGTTCCACAACATGCCACTGTCGCCAGAATTGCCGGTGACGAATTCGTGGTTCTCGACCCCACCACAGAAAGCCTGACGCAATCAGTTCTGCTTGCAGAACATGTTCTCGATTCTCTACGAAGCCCCATTAGTACTCGCGATGGTGACATGTTTGTCACAGCCAGTATTGGCGTTGCTTATGCACCGTCCGGAATAGAACTATCAGCTGCCGACCTTTTGCGTCATTCAGATACCGCAATGTACCGGGCCAAACACGCAGGCAGAAACTGCATTGCCCTGTTTGATGAATCAATGTTGGAAAGCGTCACAAAACGCCTTGACGTAGAGACCGCTCTGTACCGTGCACTGGAACGCAACGAATTGCATCTCGTACATCAACCAATAGTCGATATCGACTTAGGCATAGTTGTTGGATTCGAGGCCCTCATGCGCTGGGACCGTGGTCAATCATCCGTTGTCCCACCTGACGAGTTCATTCCGATTGCTGAGGAAACGGGCATCATCGTGCCGCTCGGATCATGGGCCCTGAACGACGCGCTGATGCAATTGCGATCTTGGATAGACGCCGGCCATTGCTCGCCTAGCACCACCATGAGCGTCAACGTTTCAGTGCGCCAACTTCATGACCCGCAATTTGTCACCGTTGTCAGCGAGGCACTAGCTGCCTCTGGCGTTCCCGCAGAACAACTGTGGTTAGAGGTCACCGAAAGCGTGATGATTACAGAACCCACACAGGCACTTGCATCACTACATCGCCTACATGCCATTGGTGTGCGTATAGCCATTGACGACTTTGGTACCGGTTATTCCTCACTGTCTCTCCTGCAGCGCTTCCCAATCCAGTGCATCAAAATTGACAGAGCGTTTGTGAACGACGTTGTCAGTGAACCAGCAACACAGAACATTGTTCGCACCATCGTCGCCATGGCAACTGCCATGAATGCCGACATCGTGGCTGAAGGTGTCGAAAACCTTGAGCAGTTGTCGCAGCTATCGGCTCTTGATTGCCATCGGGCTCAAGGGTATTTATTCAGCAGGCCTGTTCATGTTGATGATGTTCCACGAGTTGTGCGGTTCATTGAAGACCCCACTAACTGGCGTGCAATCACCGGCAAGAACTAATTAGGCGTTCCTGCTGAAGTCAGTCGTCCGTCAACATCTCGCACAAACAACTGCACCGTATGAGAGCCAGAAGTAAAGAGCGTGTAATCGAGTACCGCGGTAAACCCAATCACATCTCGGGCTCCCGACAACTCCCCAACGACACCAGCAGCTATGCCGTCTACAACGATAATTCCTTCAGCGCCGACGTCCATTGGCGATGCCAGAGTAATTTCCCCAGTCACAAGAGCAGGCACTCGAGATCCACGACCAGACGCAATATTTTTGAACATCGCTTTTTGTGTCAGTGACCAATTCGTTATTCGCGTATCTAAGGGCGCCTCTGTTACTGCAGACCCTATTAG
>WLSJ01000147.1 GCA_009705865.1 Actinomycetota bacterium
ATGCTGTCAGCACCTCGACGCGCAATCCCTTCTCTTATTCGACTGGATACAAGTGTCAAAGCTTCGTCCCATGTTGCAGCCCTGAACTCACCAGTTCCCTTTGCACCTGTGCGAATAAGTGGCGCAAGAATGCGGCTGGTTGAATAGACGCGTTTTGTGCTCTGTTGCACTTTTCGACAAATGAACCCAGCAGTAATCGGGTTGGCATCTTCACCAGTTGCAGCATCAATATCTGTAATGACGCCGTCTGTCACCGTGACGTCAAGGGTGCATGCATCGGGGCAATCCAAGGTGCAAGCGGTGCGAACAACCTTGATGCTCATGACAGCGCCGGATCTAGTTCTTCAAATGTGTCGACATCACGCAAAGACGGAAACCCAAACCACCAGACACCAACGATGGCGAGTGTTGCAATTCCTCCACCTACAACAGTTGCAGGAGTGCCTGCGAAACTTGACACTGCTCCAGATTCAAATGCGCCCAGTTCATTTGAGGCGCCAATGAAAACATTCTCCATCGCAGAGACGCGACCACGTTTTTCATCTGGCGTAACAAGCGGGGCAATTGATCCGCGAATAAACACACTAACCATGTCTGCTGCACTAAGAATTAGAACCGCCATAAATGCCACGACATAGGAATGAGTCATTCCGAGCACAATTGTTGAGATGCCAAAGACTCCAACGACGAGAAGAAGAATTCGACCCACCTTGCGACGAACAGGTCGGAACGCCAAGAAGATTGCCATGACTGCTGCGCCGATTCCGCCAGCTGCACGTAGCCAGCCGTATGCAACGTCGCCAACATGAAGCTGCTCTTCAGCAATCACCGGCAACAACGCAACGGCCCCACCAAAGAGAACAGCAAATAGATCAAGCGAGATCACTGCCAACAAAATAGGAGTCCGACGGATGAAATGGAAACCTTCCATTGCGTGCTTCACAGTGGGGCGCTCCGCAGCTTCCTGACGGGCCTTGTCATGAGGAATTGTTATCGCCGACAGCGCAATCATTCCTGCAACAATGAGCACAGCAGACACTGCATACGCGATCCATGGATCAGCTGCGTACAGAAAACCGCTGGCGGCAGGACCAATGATGACTGCACCAGTCCATGTGGCGCTATAAAACGCAACGACTCGAGGAATGCCACCTTCAGGCGCAATCATGGGCCCCATTGGCCGTAATGCAGGTGACAAAAATGCACGTGCGATGCCAAAGAAAAAGGCCAGCATGAATATGGGCATTGCACTTGTTGGCAATGTCCGAGCATATAAAAGTAGACCTATTGAACACACAGCTTCTCCGCCAAGTGCAATGAGAGCCACGTGTTTGCGATTGAAGTGATCAGCGACTGAACCTGTCACCAAGGCAAAGAGAACAGCTGGTGCGAATTCGGCAAGACCAAGCCAACCAATATCTAACTCACGATTCGTGATATCGAAAATGTGCTTACCCAACGTTGTGGCTTGCAACATGATGCCGATGTAGAACGTCAAGTTGGCAAGCATGAGGGCCAATACCCCAGGAGCTGCCAATACTTGGCGCGCGGTCAGAGTGTTCGAACTCCCACCATCGCTCATCGAGCGGTCCACCCACCATCAACAACTACTTCTTGTCCGGTCATGAACGATGAAGCCGAACTTGCAAGGAAGAGAATCGCGCCATCAAGTTCATGCTCTTCTCCCATTCGTGGCATTGGTGAATTGCTACTAATGAATGCCTTAGCTCCTGGGTCAGACTCCATTCCGGCAGTCATCTCTGATTGAAACCATCCGGGACACAAAGTATTGACACGAACACCTTTACGTGCCCACTGCAATGCAAGTTCTCTGGTGAGGTTGACGACCGCACCTTTGCTCGCACAATAATTTGACTGCTTGATTGGTGTTGACCCGACAAGACCAAGAACGGAGGCGACGTTAATAATCACTCCGGATTTGCGTGACACCATGTCAACACCTGCAAGCTTGCACAAGTGCCAAATAGCAGTGGTGTTCACTTCCATCACCTGTCGGAAATCTTCAAGAGTTTCATTTTCGATCGAATTAGGCATTCCGATTCCGGCATTGTTAACCAAAACATCAACGCGACCACAAGTAGCAATGACATGAGCAATCAGTGCTTCACGATCAGTGGACTCTGCAACGTCACATCGCACTGCAATCGCACCAGGCAATTCAGCTGCGAGTGCCTCAAGCCTGTCAAGACGTCGTGCAGTAAGAACCACCGTTGCGCCCGCTGCATGAAGGACACGGGAAAATCGTGCACCAAGGCCAGACGAGGCCCCTGTAACAATGGCGACTTGGCCAGATAGTGAGAATTGGGAAAAAGGATCAAAAGAAGCCATGCGCCGAGGCTATTGCGCGCAGCCTCGTGTGTCAGCATGGAAAACATGAAGGTACGCATTGGCTACGGATTAGGGGTGCGCACCACCCTGAATGACACAGGTTTTCTTGATGTGGTTGACACCTTAGAGCGGCTTCGTTTTGACAGCTTGTGGCTCAGCGAACGCATCGGCGGAGACGCGCCTGACCCACTAGTAGCCATGGCAATGGCCGCAGCACGCACTACGCGCCTCAAAGTCGGAATGAGCGTTATGGTGCTACCCGGCCGCAATCCCATTGTGCTGGCAAAGGAACTCGCAACTCTTGATCGCATGTCAAATGGCCGCCTGCTCCCCGCCTTTGGACTTGGCGTTGCTGACGTGCACGAACAACAGGCATTCGGCGTTGAGCGCACAAAGCGCGCAAAAATGTTTAACGAAGCACTTGCAGTCATGCGTTCATGCTGGATGGACGATGAAGTCACCTTTCATGGTGAGTTCTATAACTACGACAAATTGCGCGTGAACCCGAAACCAAAACAGCAACCACCAGACGTGTGGCTCGGCGGCATTGCAGAAAGCGAACTCAAACGTGTTGGTCGCTTGGCTGACGGATGGCTGCCTTCTTTTGTTACGCCGAAAGATGCAGAAGCTGGCTGGAAGACAATCACAGCTGTCGCAACTGAACATGGCCGAGAAATCGAAGACGAACACTTCGGTGTCTTGATCCCCTACGTCATCGGTGACCCGCCAGCTGCATTACTTGCCGGCTTGAAAGCACGTAGACCAGATCTTGATGATGTTTCGGTTCTTGTTCCGACTGGTTGGGATGCGTTAGCGCGAACGATTCAACAGTTTGTAGACGTTGGCGCATCAAAGTTTGTTGTTATCCCACTGGCCGAACCATCAACGATGCCCGAGTGGAATTCACATCTTGAAGATGCAGCAGCACATTTGTTGCCGCTACAGAACTAGTTACTTCTTTTTTGCTGGCTTGGTGAAGTTGGCACAGAAGTCAATAAGAAGTCGAGTGCCATATGCCGTTGCGCCACGATTCAGCCAACCACTGTCGCTATCAGCATCCATTGGTCCGGCAATGTCAAGGTGAGCCCACGGTGTTGAACCAACAAACTCACTAAGGAACAGTGCTGCAGTTGTTGCACCAGCAAGTGGGCCACCAATATTGCGCATGTCTGCAACGTTTGAATCAAGCATTCTGCGGTAATCAGTGAACAACGGAAGTTCCCACAACAATTCGTCAGTACGTGTACTTGATGCCTTCAATTGATCAATAACGCCGGCGTTATTTCCCAATACTCCGGCCATTTTCTTTCCAAGAGCAGCAAGGCACGCACCTGTAAGTGTCGCAATATCAATCATTGCGTCAGGCTTTGATTCAGCACCCAATGACAAGCCATCGGCAAGAATCAAACGGCCCTC
>WLSJ01000148.1 GCA_009705865.1 Actinomycetota bacterium
GTCATTGCGCTGTTTCCACTTCGCGGACAACCGGGCATGTCATACCAAGGTCTGCCATTACACCCGCAATGATTGGTTGCCACTGCACATTTTCGGTTGATTCACCTTGAGCATGAATGCGTGCTCTCTCAATAGCAAGACGTGACACCACCTCTTCAAACTCAGGGACAATCGAAAGTTCAAGGTGTGAACGCAACCATGAAGCAAGAGCTGGGCTTGCACCACCAGTAGACACAGTGACCATCAGATCACCGCGTCGTAATGCTGCGGGCAAAGTAAAAGCACAACGGTCTGGGTCGTCAGCTGAATTGATCCAGATTCCTTTTGCCTCGCACTCGTCGAAAATTTGTTGATCAACAGGGGTGTTACCGGTAGCGGTAATGACCAAACGAAATGCATCAACATCACCGCTTGCATATTCGCGTTGCACCAATGTGACAGGAAGGGAAGTGAACTCGTCGACAAAAATGGGCGACAGCACTGTGACCTCAGCGTCAGCCATCAGAAGTTGTTCTACTTTGCGCAGCGCAATGCGTCCGCCGCCGACCACCAAGACGGGTCGGCCGTGAAGGTTGAGATTCACCGGAAACTGCATCAGGGCAGGCTACCTAATTCCCGACTAACTCAGTCATAATTAGGGGGTATGGCCCCACCACCTGGCTTACCCTTGTGGGGTAAGGCTGGCAGCGTCTGCCCAATAGGCATGGGTGCCGCTACAGATGCGCTCTGGCAGCTGAATTCGGGCCACTGGGCCATCGCTGAGGCGCCGGGCGTCAAAGATCTCACAGTGGCTCAGGTCGTTCTCTACGTCCATAGTGAAGGTGACCAGATAGCCATCGTCTTCGCTGGCCGGGTTTGGCCGCGGGGCAAACACGGTTTCGCTTGCATACACACCAGTTGGCAAACGGAACGTTTCTTCTTCGCCGGTTCTCACATTGTGTTTGATCAGACCTTCGAACGTGAACCAGCCTTCTGTAGGCACAACTGAATACACGTAGTCGTATTTCTTCCCGGCAATTTGCGGGTTGATCATGCCGAACTCAGTGACGGTGTCAGACAACAATCCTTCACGCACGGCACCAGTCTTCATATTCAAACGCCAGCGGTATGGCTTTGATTGCATTGCATACAAATCAAGAAAACGAAACATGCGCTGATCAACAGTTGCTTCAGGTCCCATAGTGGGCGAGGGGTCGAACTGGAAATATCCGTCAACCACAACTTCGTCGCCATCTTCAAATGCATTGATCCAATGCAACACGTATGTTGCTTCACATTCAAACCACTTAATGTCATGTTCTGTTCCATGACGCGGAATAACACCAAGACGCGTTGGCATATCAGGGTGAAACTTCGTGGCGTAGATACCACGTTCAATCAGATCTTCTTTCCAAAACAGCGGGCAGTCATTCAAGATTGAATAGCGCGGCGTGAAACACATGTCGTGTGGCAAACGCGGCCCCGGTAATGGCACTGGTGTGTAATGAGTCAGTTCGCCCGTTGGCCCCAATACTCCGTAGTGCATGTACGGGTATGTGGTCTGATAATTGAAGAACAACATTTCGCCCGTTGCTGTATCAACTTTTGTATGTGCCGAAACTCCAGCCGCCGGAAATGCACCATTCCACGAAGCGCGACCTTTGTCTTCCAATGTCACCGGGTCTAATTGATACAAATCACCACACTGGTAAAAACTAGAAAGCGCCACGCCGTTATGCACCACAACATCGGTACTACTTGCATCTTTCATACGCGTACGCGCACCCCAGCCATCAGTGCGCACCGCAGTTAATGGAGATTCAGCAAGGCCAGACCATTGCGGCCCACCAGCAGCAAGATCAGTCGCTAACCCTTCCGTGCGCACCATGCGATTGCGATATTCCGCATTCCCTTCACGAAACGACATGGCATGAATCATTCCGTCACCATCGAATGGGTGATACCGCTCGGCATTTGGCACTAATGGGTTTTCGGTGTTGCGCAAATACACACCATTAAGGTCGGCGGGAACTTCACCTTCAACATGCATGTCGCGCGCGGTCCATTCGCGAGTCTGAGGCCGCCATGCCCCTGTGCGGTACGGGTGGGTATCGCCAGCAGGCAACAGAGAATCCCATTCGTGTTCAATGCTGATTGTCACGGGCCCTCCCACTTCGGTTGGCATGACTCTATGCGGTTGTAGGGACTATATAAATAGCCAGATACGGTCTATTGCGTGACACAACGCATTCCCGTGACTGAATTGCCTGAATCCATCGCATGGGTGGCCACGGAGCTTGACCTCATTGATGTTGACGGCACTATTTCTCGCACACACTTGCGCACACTGGGCGAATTCTTGTTGCGATACGGCAGCGCGCCGGCCGCGACACCTGCACCGGTAATCCGCACCCGTGCCCGTACCAAACCAACAAAGGCCGAAGTACGCACAGAACTCACTGATCGCATCTCTACCTATTTATCTACGCACCCTGGTGCAACGTTGAATGAAATTTCCACAGCGCTTGCTGCGCCACTGCCCGCTGTAACCACTTCATCGCGTCCTGTTGACTGGTTGATTTTGGGTGAAGATGAATTGGTCGCATCATCAGAACGTGTTGAGTCGCCCACTATTGCCGCAACCCGTGACCGCGCTAAGGGCGCATTGCAAGCTGCAAACCTGATGGCCTCGCCGCTCACACATAATGCATACACAACGTTGTTGCGCAGTGGGCGAGTACAA
The DNA here is from genome assembly GCA_009705865.1 of Actinomycetota bacterium. Classification (GTDB taxonomy): domain Bacteria; phylum Actinomycetota; class Acidimicrobiia; order Acidimicrobiales; family Ilumatobacteraceae; genus UBA2093. Next base: position 2,723 of record WLSJ01000148.1, read on the forward strand.
GGCCCTAGCGTTGCACGCATTGTGCAGTTGTTTGGCTCGTGGTCTGCTGCATGTTCAGCAGTCGGAGTTTCTAGTGGTGAAGCCTTGCGATCAAACTATGAACGCACATGGGATGACGAACAACTCTTTGGCTTTGTTGAACGTTTCCTACGTGAACCTGCACATCATGGTGCAAGCCATCAGTTTGATATCTGGCGTTCCACAGTGAACGGCACACAGAAAGTGCCGTCGCTTGGCACTGTGCGCAACATTCTTGGTGGCACCTGGGGCGATATTCGCACGTCCACCCTGCGCCGTATGCGCGCAGCCTGGGCTAACTAATACGCGTAATTGCCATGTGCCGCACAAGTGGCTTGCCTGGCATCACAACATACGGTTCAGTATTGATTCCGTTCGGTGGCCCCGATTGTGGTTCAAAACAAATGCCTGCAGGGTTCGCGTTGTAAATCACCCAGTGCGAGCAGTCACTTGAAATTTCTACTTTCACTTCACCAATGGTGAGCCACGGCATAGTGATTGGTTTCACAAAACAGTCGTCATACTTGCGGTGGGGCACTGGCACACGTTGATTCGTAGTGATACCACTGACGTCTTGTTGCAACATTGCAGTGAAGTTGTGGTGTGAATGACGTGGTGGCAAAAACCACGGATGCCAGCCCACTTGCGCCGGTTGTGGTTCGGCTGCATCCAGGGTCAATGTAAACAACACGTCGCCATCAACAACATCAATCACATGGGTCACTGTTCCGGCAAAGGGCCAATCAGAACCAAGATCACAGGTCATCGTGATTTTTGCTGGCAGCTGTTCAACAACAGTCCACTCAACATCAAGCACCGTGCCGTGCAACGCATTCGGCGGTAACCGCAACGGCAATTCATATTGCAATCCGCGAAACATCAACACGCCATCGCGCACTCGGCCCGCAAACGGCACCATGGGGTAGAGGCCCCAGCCCAAAGAGTCTTCGGCTGCGGTCACCAATAACTCTGTGCCATCCATAATGAGAGACGACAC
>WLSJ01000149.1 GCA_009705865.1 Actinomycetota bacterium
GAAAGAACGAGGCGACCCTCTTTGTCTTCAAGAGTAAGGATGAGAGCTTCAATGCTTTCGCCGAGCTTTACAACATCATGTGGGTTGACATCATTTTTAATCGCCAATTCGCGAGTTGGGATAACACCTTCGGTCTTGTAACCAACATCTAGCAATACGCCATCACGATCAATCTTGACAACTATTCCGGTAATGAGTTGTCCATCTTTAAGTTCGACCATGGTGCCTTCGATGGCTTCGGCGAAACTTGGAATATCACGTTCTGTGATTTGTCGTGGTGTGTAATTGTTTTCCGCGTCAAAGGTGCCCATGGCTGCGGAAGTGATGTTGGTATCGGACAAGGAATTGATCTTTCGAAAATGATAGGTAGGAATATCGGTGAGCTTGCCTTAGCAAGCACCTTCCGGTTGGAAAGGCGAAGCAAACGCTATCACCAGATACTCCGGAGTCTCCAAGGACGGCTGATTCTCGCCATACGACCCCGGCTCCACACTAAAAATATCCCTGACGTTCAGCTGGACTTTCTCCAGCATTAACCGCAGTTCCCGTGGGGTGTAACAGCCGGTCCACAGGTCAACGGTCAAAGGCTCTCCTGCCTCATTGCGCACCTCCGTTATCTCATGACACACACCCAAGTCAGCGTTGAATTGGGCAGCTTCAAAATATTTCACTGCGAAATACGCATTGAAGGCGGACAAAGCGAGTCCACCACCAGGCCGAAGAGCACGTGCGATCCCGCGCAAAACGTCGACATCGTGACCCCCTGCAGTCATCAATCCGAACGCCCCCTGACACAGACAAATCACCGCATCGAACTCAGAATCGAATTTCATATTTCGCGCATCACATCGCTCGAAGGTTGCACCTTCAGGAGCGCCATCTCGTGCCAGCGCGATAAACGACTCACTGATGTCAATGCCGTGAACGTGAATTCCTCGACGCGCCAATTCGTATGCATGACGCCCAGGTCCACATCCGACATCTAGAACACGCATTCCAGCCGTCAGACCTAGCAGGCGAACAATCACATCAACTTCGTTGACTGTTCCTTTTGTAAACGAATATCGAAGATACGCAGAACCCATGTGATCTGCAATCGGTTCGAACCAATGTTCGCCAAATTGATCTGACATTGCTTCGCTCAACCTTTGGCCGCTGCCCAGGTTTCTCCCCACGCTGCATGCACTTCGAACGGCACGCTCAAATTTGCGGCACCACGCATAGTGTCGAGCACAAGTGGCCCCACAACTTCACGTTCATGCTCTGGCACTTCAACGATGACTTCGTCATGTACTTGTAGGACGATTCGAGACTCAAATTTCTGATCTTCCAACAAGGCATCAATACGAACCAACGCAATCTTGAAAATGTCAGCTGCTAGTCCTTGAATCGCCGCGTTCATCGCCTGACGTTCCCCAGCTTGACGAACTCGAAAATTGTCGCTGAGCAATTCTGGAATCTGACGTCGACGCCCAAACAAGGTTTCTGTGTAGCCGGTCTGACGTGCGGTCTGGATCGCTTCGTCCATGTATTGCTTGACGTTAGGAAAAGCCTCGAAGTACGCATTCAAGATTCCTGACGCTTCATCAACACCAATAGCAAGGCGCTGACTGAGACCATAGGCCTCCATGCCGTACGCGAGCCCATAGGACACCATTTTTGCTTTTGAACGCTGGTCGTGAGTGACATCTTCAGAACGCACGCCAAAAACTCTGGCCGCTGTTGCTTGGTGAATGTCTTGGCCAGCTGCAAATGCTCCGATGAGACCTGGATCATTTGCTAGGTGGGCAATGCACCGCAATTCAATCTGGTTGTAGTCAGCTACAAGCAATGAACAACCCTTTGACGCTACAAATGCTGTGCGGAAAACTCGCCCTTCATCAGTACGAACCGGAATGTTGTGCAAGTTTGGCTTGTCACTACTGAGGCGTCCTGTTCGAGCGACTGTCTGATTAAAGGTCGCATGAATGCGACTATCAGCCGCGACCTCGCCCAACAGACCTTCACCATACGTTGAACGAAGCTTTTCTACTTCTCGGTACCGCAACAACGGATCAACAAATTCGGGCCATTGATCGCGAATCTTTTCCAAAGTTGCAGCGTCCGTGGAGAACCCAGTCTTTGTCTTTTTCCCAGGAGACAGCCCGTGCTCGGTATAGAGAATCTCTCGCAATTGAGTGGGTGAATTTAAATTGAATGGACGACCAGCAATGTCGTGCAACGAAGACGTAAGAGCCACAGTTTCCTCGGTGAGACGATCACGAATGCCCTCTAATGCGGCACGATCAACTGCGATTCCGACGTGTTCCATTTTTGCCAATACGCGAACAAGCGGGTTCTCGATATCGGCATATAACGATTCATTATGAATTTCCTTCAACTGCTCGGTCAGAACGGGCGCAAGAAGAGCCGTAAAAAACGCGGCTTCAGCACACGCTCGCACCGCATCATCTGTTCCTCCAAAGTCAAACTGACCATCAGATTCAGATGATGTAGTGGGTTCACGACCTAAGACATCAGCCGACACAGCTGCCAAGGAATAGCTCGAGCGTGAAGGATTGACTAGATATGCAGCAATAGCAGTGTCGAGCACCAGATGTCGCAGGTCGACAGAATCTGCAAGCAATGCGCGCATCATTGGTTTTGCATCATGCGAAATAATCGGAACACCTGACGTCAACACATTTTGTACGCCCGGAGCGAGCAAGATGTCACGTGGGATATACATCACATTTCCCGTCTCTGCATCGATAACTACTGCGATTCCCAATACCTGTGATCGACCCGGATCAGATTCAAAGTGGGCAGCGAGAACTAAAGACGACAAGCCAGAAAGCGCAGTTGCCGCTTCGTCAGCTTTCGAAACAACCGCCACTGCCCCCATTGTTTCGTTTGACACAGAATTTTTAGATTGTGTCTGAACAACTGCTTCGCCCCGCGTCTCCCACCTTGCAGCTTTGACAACATCGGCCAATCTCTTTGCCATCGTGCGAAATTCAAGAAATTCAAACATCTGCCCAGCAGCGGCCATATCGGGAAATGGCGCTAGTTGTTGCAAATCAATTTCCAAGGGAACATCTCGACGTAACACCATCATGGCGGCATTGCGCTTGACACGTTCACCGTGCTCTAGCAATCCTGCTTTTAGTTTGGGAGTCTGTTCATTCGCCGCTGCAATGACGCCGTCAATGTTCCCATATTGATTAATCAATTTCGCTGCAGTTTTTTCACCGACACCAGGGATACCGGCCAAGTTGTCGCTCGGGTCACCACGCAACGCTGCATAGTCGGCATATTGCGCGGGCGTTACACCTGTGCGTTCGAAGATTCCAGATTCGTTGTACAACGCATAATCACTGACGCCACGCTTGTTGTACAAAACCCGAACATGAGGGTCGCGCACCAATTGGTAACTGTCTCTGTCGCCAGTTACTACCATGACGTCCATTCCGGACTGCTCA
>WLSJ01000015.1 GCA_009705865.1 Actinomycetota bacterium
CAGTTGGCTATAACAATTCTTCGCAAGGCGATGCCTCTAGTGCGTACGTCAATAGTTCTTGCACTGTCCCCTACTTCAAAATGGATTCTGAAGCGCCACTGCGCACGTGGACTGCTGCAAATAACATTCAAGGTGTAGCAATTGACTCTGGGCTCAATTCATACGAATCAGCCCGAACGAACTCGATCTACAAGGCCTACCAGCCATCCGGTGCCGCACTGTCTTGGACAACAAGTACCGTCTATTTCTGGGATAGCCATTGGGATCAAGCCACGGGAATAACCTCTTATACATGCGATCTTTTGTCGGATGCAGGCAAAATTAATGGTGCTAAAAACTTCACGTTGTACGCGGCAGTCGAAGTGACGCGGCCTACGTACACCGCACCACTGACTCTTGTCGCCAGATAACAATTTCGGCATAGCAAGAAGCAATTGGCAGCCCCAACGGGATTCGAACCCGTGCCGCCACCTTGAGAGGGTGGTGTCCTAGGCCACTAGACGATGGGGCCAAGTAGCGGTCAAACTCTACCGAGCAGGCAACCGTTTGGGAGCGGGAACCTTATTGGGGTTCACGGGGAAGGCCCAGAACGCGTTCACCAAGAATGTTGTGTTGGATCTCGTCAGTGCCACCTGCAATTGATTGACCCGGGACCGACACGAGAACTTCAGCCACCATGCCAGCAGCTGGCGAGTCTGGACCCATCAACATTCCTTCTGCACCCGCAATGTGACCATGTGCGAGAGAAGCGAGGCGCGCAATGGAACTCATCGCCAATTTCCCAACAGAACCTTCTGCACCTGGTGGTTTACCGAGCTCACGTGCTGCTCGTGCACGATCTGCAGTCCAGCCACTAACTTTTTGCATTGTCAGAATTCGTGCAACTTCTTGACGCAACACTGCGTCTGACTTGAGATTGTTTTCAGTCAGCTGCGGAATTAACAGATCAACACGTCCGGCACGTTGTGGATACCACTTATACGTCTCCATGTATTCGGTGTATTCAATAATCGCTTCTTGCACGGCTCGACCACCAGTGTTGACCTTGGGTCGCGACACAATATTGCCGAAGCGGCGTTCGTGGGCAAGTGTGGCCAATGCAACGGTCCACCCTGCATTCATGTCACCGACAACAAAATCTTTTGGTATTCGTGCATCAGTCATAAATACTTCATTGAACGACGAGTGGTAATTCATTTGAGCTAATGGACGAACAAGAACCCCCTCTTGTTTCATCGGCAAGACAAAGTACGTAATACCGTGATGTTTTGACACTGACGAGTCTGTTCGTGCAAGCAAGATGCCGTAGTCAGCGTGGTGGGCGCTGGTGTTCCATACTTTTTGCCCGTTGATGATCCATTCGTCGCCATCAAGAACAGCCTTGGAAGAAAGGCCGGCAAGATCAGACCCAGCGCCTGGTTCGCTAAACAGCTGACACCACGAATATTCACCCGTGAGTGTGGGTCGCAAGAACCGCAACTTCATGTCTGGTGAACCATGTTCAAGAATTGTGGGAGCAGCTAACGACATGCCCACACCAGTTGGTAATCCTGGTGCACCAACTGCGTTCAGCGCTAGCGACACAGTGCGTTCACTCCATGCGGGCAAACCTTTGCCCATCCATTCAGTTGGCCAATGCGGAACTGCCCAACCAGAATCCACGAGACGTTCACGCCATTCACGTAGAGAAAGTTCTGGATTCCAATTTTCAACCAACCATCTGGTGCATTGTTCGTGCACCGCTTCAGGCGTTGGCACGGTTGTCATTGGTATTACTTAGAGACCAGACGGATCAATTGCCATGCCGAAACGCAACTTGTTATTGGCGTGTCCGAGATGTTGCAAAGAAAATGCAGCGCGAAATGCATTGTATTGCCCTTGAGCTTCCAGGGTTTGATTCACGGATTCTTTGGCAAGCTTCAACGCAAAGCCCGGCTTAGTCGCAATCTTTGCAGCCATGGTCATAGTTGCTGCGTCGAGTTCGGACGCTGGCACCACTCTGTTGATCATTCCGGCATCCATTGCTTCTTGCGCGGTGAAGGTGTCACCGGTAAACAGCAACTCTTTAGCTTTGCGTGCACCAAATTCCCAGGGGTGCCCGAAATACTCAACACCATTGACTCCGAAGGCAACAACCGGATCAGAAAAGGTTGCATCGTCAGATGCGATGATGATGTCGGCAACCCACAGCAACATGAGTCCGCCAGCAATTGTCATTCCTTGTGCTGCCGCAATAACTGGCTTTGGAATATTGCGCCAGCGCCAACACATGTTGAAGTAGACCTCTTCCTCATGAGCCATCATGCCTTCTTGACCTTCACCGGTGAATCCTGATTGAGGAAACACTTGTGGAAAATCAAGATGGTTAGAGCGGTCGCGTAGGTCATGGCCGGCAGAAAAATGTTTTCCTTCGGCACGAAGAACAATGACCTTGACGTTGGAATCACGAGCCGCTGCGTCGTAACACGCATTCAGTTCATACGTCATCTGATTGTTTTGCGCATTGCGCTTGCTGTCACGATTCAGCGAAATGATGGCGATGCCTTGATCGCCTGGCTGATGAACACGGTATGAGACCGTTTCAAGGGAGTTGATATCAACGTCCATGTGGTTGGGGAACAAGGACTCGAACCCTGAATAACAGTTCCAGAAACTGCTGTGTTGCCAATTACACCATTCCCCAGTGCGTGCACCAGTTTAGCGGTCAGTCAGGACGACCACCACCGCCGCTTTATCCCGTGATGTCAAACAGGCGGCCAAATCCAATGATTCGACCAAAAGCAACGCCAGCAATCTCGCGCATTAGTTTCGATTTCTCTGATGAACCAGACAACACCCCGTCTGGCGAGGCCGACGCGTACGCCGTGAAGCCCAATTCTTCTAACGACAATTCGGCGCGTTGCACGTGCCATGAACTACTCACTACAACGACAGACCGAACATCTGCGTCGCGCAGTAGAGGAGCCAAGTTCTCTATTGACTCCCATGTTGAATGGCCGACTGCTTCAACAATGATGCTCATTGCTGGCACACCCCTATCGGTCAACCAGCGACGCGAGGTTGCCCCTTCTGTAAATCGATCTCCGGCGCGCTTTCCTCCGGTCACCGCAATCAGTGGCGCCTGCTTGTTCTTCCACAGATCAAGTGCGTGTTGTAAACGAGATGCCAGAAGAGGTGACGGTACGCCATCGTATTGAGCTGCACCCATGACGACTATCGCATCTGATGTTGTGGTGCTGTGATGTGATCCGACCCACATCAGACTGGTTGCAACGAGAACGACATATGCAACTAGTGCCACACATGTTGCAACTGCAATAACAAAAACTGAACGCACCACAGCGCGCATGTCAGCAACTACCCCAGCCGTGCAATGCCGGCAGCGAGGCGACGAACTGTTTCCTCGCGACCAAGAATTTCAAGACTCTCAAACAGTGGTGGCCCCACTGTTCGCCCGGTTATTGCCACCCGAATTGGTGCCTGAGTTTTGCCTAGTTTTAAGCCGTGCGATTCTGTCCAAACTTCAAGAATGCCCTTCAAGCTGTCATGGTTCCATTCGACAGAAGGCATTGCGGCAGCAAAGTCGTTTAGAACTTCGCGAGCGAAGTCGGCGCTCATCGTCTTGTTCCATGCATCGTCATCTATTGTTGGGTTCTCCAGGAACAAGAAATCAACCATTCCGGGAATCTCTGACAACGTCACAACACGGGTCTGCACCAGAGGTGCCGCTTTCTGGAAAACGTCAGCATCAAACCGATCAGTTGGCCACGCGTCAGTTGAGGCAAGCACAGGAGCGGCCGCTTCAATAAATGCGTCAAGTGTCATCGCGCGGATGTAGTCGCCATTAAATGATGCAAGTTTCTTGATGTCAAAGAACGCAGGCGAATGGTTGACATCTTCTAAACGAAACTCTTCGACCATCGAAGACCACGGGACAATTTCCGTGTCACCCGCTGGAGCCCACCCCAAAGTCATGAGGTAATTGATCATTGCATCAGGAAGGATTCCCTCTTCGCGATACTGCTCGAGCGCGACTTTGTCGCGACGCTTCGACAACTTCTTGCGTTGTTCATTAACAAGCACAGGAACATGGGCCCAAATCGGCGGCGTTGCGCCCAAGGCTTCCCACAACATCTGCTGTTTCGGAGTATTCGGTAAATGCTCTTCAGCTCTCACCACATTTGTGATTCGCATCTCAATGTCATCAACCACATTGGCCAATAAAAACATGGGGCTGCCATTGCTACGTAGCAAAACAAAATCTTCTATGGTTTCGTTTGCAAATTCGACTTCACCTCGAACAAGGTCGGACACGATGGTTGCACCTTCAGGCACACGGAATCGCAATACGTGCCCTGGTCCGCCAGCAAGTCCACGGTCACGAGAGAAACCGTCGTATCCCTGTTTGCCAGAAACCTTTGCACGCTCTTGAATTTGGTCTGCGGTGAGATCGCACCAGTACGCCTTGCCAGCAGCGTGCAGTTTCATGGCAGCAGCAATATGCAGCTCTGCATTCTGCGACTGAAAGTATGGCCCTTCGAATCGTGGTGACTGTGAATCAATGCCTAGCCACGACAGAGCGTCAATAATGCCTTGTGTCCATTCAGGGCTATTGCGTGATTCGTCTGTGTCTTCTATTCGTAAAACAAATGTGCCACCAGTGCGTAATGCGAGCGCCCAGTTGTAGAGAGCGGTACGAGCTCCCCCAACATGGAAAAAACCAGTGGGTGACGGAGCGAAACGATAACGAGGAGAATCTGACATGTGACCTCAAGGTTAGTGGCGCAGTGATTGAACGACGGTAAACGGTAGTTTGAACAGATGGATGGCTTTACAGAGACAGAACAACTCAACGTGCTCGGTGAACGCTTGCGGACGTGCTGCAACTCACCAGTAACTGGGTTTTACCGAACAGGCTGCTGTGAAGTCGGTGGTGACGATGTCGGAGTTCATGCGGTGTGCGCCATTATGACTGATGAGTTCCTTGAATTCTCCAAAGCTGCTGGCAATGACCTCTCAACCCCAATGCCCCAATACGGCTTCGCGGGCCTCAAGGCTGGTGACCAATGGTGTCTCTGTGCACCGCGTTGGCAAGAAGCCTTTGAAGAAGGCAAAGCCCCACAAGTAAAACTGCACTCAACACATATGGCAGCCACAGAATTTTGTGATGTTGAAGGGCTACGCGCCCACGCAATTGATCTCTAACGCAATAAAGCGTCGTGGGTAAAGCCCATCAGCAAATCACCATCACCAGTGACAGAAGAGCTCAAACCATGCACAACCTGCAGTAACTGCTCACAGAAGAAACGTGCAGTATTGATTTTTGCTGCAATATCTTCTTGAGGCATTTCAGAGTGAACCGCAATGTGCGCTGACCGCGCCATGACATACCCACCAACCAGCGTTGATAACTGAGTGAGATACGGAGTTGCACCAGAAAGTACTGCCACTTGATCTGTGCTGTGTTCTTGTATCCATTGTGTGGTGGAGCGAACTGCTTTCAACGCAGACTGAAGTTCCTTTGCAATTGACACCAGTTCGGGATGCTTCACCAATTTGGCATCTAATTCTTCGATGACATCAAACAAGCCAGAAAGAACTGCGCCGCCTTTTAATCCCATCTTGCGTCCCACAAGATCCATTGCTTGAATACCATTCGTGCCTTCATAGATGGTGGTGATTCGAGCATCGCGATAATGCTGGGCAACTCCGGTTTCTTCAATGAATCCCATACCACCATGAATTTGGATGGCGATTCCTGTGAGAGCAACGCCCATGTCAGTTCCCCACCCCTTGGATAGCGGAGTCAGCAGTGCTGCCAAATCTGCAGCTTTTTCACGTTCGATCGGATCAGGATGATGCGCAGAGATATCAATACATGCAGCGTTCCAATACAGCAGTCGGCGAAGTGCTTCAATAGTTGACTTCATCGTTACAAGCATTCGCTTGACATCTGGGTGATCAATAATTGCAGAACTTTCTCCGGCCGGAGCACCAGGTGCGCGCCCTTGGCGACGAACCACTGCGTAATCGAGTGCTTGTTGATACGCGCGCTCGGCAAGCGACAAGCCTTCGAGCCCAACTGACAACCGCGCCTGATTCATCATGGTGAACATGTATTGCATGCCGTGATTTTCTTCGCCAATCAGGTAACCAATCGCACCTTCGTTGTCGCCATATGACAAAACACATGTAGGACTTGCTTTGATGCCAAGTTTGTGTTCGGTTGAAACACACGTGACATCATTTTTTGCACCAAGAGAACCGTCTGACTCAACAAGGAATTTGGGCACGATGAAACACGAAATGCCTTTAGTTCCAGCTGGTGCATTCGGTGTGCGCGCAAGCACCAAGTGAATGATGTTGTCCGCCATGTCGTGCTCACCAAACGTGATGTAAATCTTTGTGCCATAAATTCGGTACGACCCGTCATCTTGTGGCACAGCTTTCGTACGCACTGCACCAACATCACTACCCGCGTCAGGTTCAGTGAGGTTCATTGTGCCGGTCCATTCCCCTGTGATCATTTTGGGGAGATATGTCATCTTTTGAATCTCATCGCCGTGATGGCGAATTGCGTCAATGGCACCTTGGGTCAATAACGGAGCCATGCTGAGCGCCATGTTTGCCGAGTTCATCATTTCCTGAATGGCAATACCAACTACGAATGGAAATCCGCCGCCGCCAAAACCTTCTTCAAATGAAACAGCTCCCCATCCGGCTTCAACATATGCGTGATACGCCTCAACAAAACCTTTCGGAGTAGACACTGTGCCGTCAGCATTGCGATACGAACCTTCAACATCGCCTGACTTATTCAGCGGTGCAAACTTCTCACCCATGAATCGTGCGGCTTCTGACAATAGGTCTGAGACCATTGCATGATCTGCGCCATCAAAATACGAGTAGTCCATGATGGCCTGTAAGTCGACATACGAGTTGAGAACAAACTCAATATCTGCAAGTGGCGCCGAATACACGGTCATGCTGCAAACCCAGTCAGAGTGCGCCACTGAGTGGAGTACTGAGAAGCCACATCAGATGGAGACATTTTTAGGGTTGACAGCGGAACCATGTCGGCAATTGCACGACCTTCTTTGTAATGATGTGCAGCGTTGCCCACTCCGACAAACAATTCACGTCGCATTGCAACAAGGTCTGCGGGTGGCGCATCTGACAAATAGCCCCACATGCCGAGCGCAACATTTAAGTCATGCACGGTTGGTGCGCGACCAAACAACGATGCGCGTCGAAGTGCAATCAAAGAACAACCACGCAATGCGTCGTCCATGTCTTCGCCAGCAGACACGCGCACGCGACCACGCGCACGCTTTGCCAAACCAATGATGTATCCCTGGTCTGGGCCTTGATACCCGAGACGCTCACCTTCTGGTTGACGACCTTGGATTTCACCAGGGCGACCAGGCGACCATGACTCAGGAACCGAATCAGGTGATTCGTAATAACGGACCGGCTCAACCGGAGGAACTGGAGAAAAGCGGGGAGCTGACATGCACTAAAACTCTACGCCGAAGCGTGGAGTAGTCCATAGATCAACGACTCTTCAAGCGCATTCCATGAGGCCTCGATGATGTTTGCCGACACGCCAATGGTGGTCCAAGACCGATCACCGTTTGTGGCGTCCAGCAGGACTCGCGTGATCGCGCCAGTGGCTGTGGCCCCATCCAAGATTCGTACCTTGTAGTCAACAAGGTGCACCTTGGCCAGATCTGGATAATGCGGTAGCAACGATGCGCGCAGGGCGGCGTCAATGGCGTTCACCGGACCATTACCGGCTGCAGTGTGTACATAGCTCTGATCTCCGATGCGCACCTTGACAGTTGCTTCAGTGGTGAATTCACCGCTCTCTGCTTCGTCGGTGACGACACGCATTGATTCCACGCGAAAAGCATCGTGCTTCCAGCCACTTGCGCGACGCATGAGCAATTCAAGCGAGGCATCAGCTGCTTCGAAGTGATACCCCTCGTGCTCAAGGCGCTTCAGGTCTTCAATGACTGACCCAATTGCGGCTCCATCCATTTTCAAACCGAGTTCTTCAGCTTTGACTTCAATAGTCGCACGACCAGCCATTTCGCTGACAACAAAGCGAGTTCCGTTACCGACAACCACTGGGTCAATGTGCTCATAGGCATCTTTTGCACGCTTGATCGCTGAAACATGTAAACCAGCCTTGTGCGCAAAGGCAGATGAACCGACATAGGGAGCTTGAGGATTCAATGGGCGATTCAATACCTCAGCAACATGATTACTGACAGCAGTCAATCGATCAAGATTTCCTTCTGGCAAGCAACGAAAGCCCATCTTCAACTCAAGGTTCGGAATGACAGTTGTGAGATTGGTATTACCTGTGCGCTCCCCCAACCCGTTCAATGTTCCTTGCACATGACGAACTCCGGCTTGCACTGCTGCCATTGAGTTAGCAACTGCACACCCAGTGTCATCATGGCAATGAATCCCCAATGTTGCGTCATTGCCAACGAATGCTTTGACCTTTGTAACGATCTCGAAGATTTCATAAGGTAACGAACCGCCGTTCGTGTCACACATCACCAAGTGAGTTGCGCCCTTCATTACTGCAGCACCAACAACGCGCATTGCGAATTCCGGATTGTTCTTATAGCCATCGAAGAAATGCTCAAGGTCAACCATCACTTGGCGGCCATTGTTAGTCAAAAACTCAACAGAGTCAGCCACCATCAGTTCGCCTTCATCAAGAGTTGTCTGCAATGCCTCTGTGACGTGATAATCCCACGACTTCGCAACAATACATACGGCCGATGTGTTTGCATCTAGAAGGTTGCGCAAAGTTGCATCATCGTCCACTTTGCCTTTTGGACGACGTGTTGATCCGAATGCGACCAAGGTGGAATGCTTTAACTTCAGTTCGGTCGCTGCGCGTGCAAAGAATTCGATGTCTTTCGGATTCGCTCCTGGCCAACCGCCTTCAATGAATTGCACACCGAGGTAATCAAGTTGTTCAGCAATACGAAGCTTGTCTTCAACAGTTGCTGATACGCCTTCTACTTGCATGCCGTCGCGCAATGTGGTGTCAAATGCTTCGACTAATTCTTTTGTGTGTTGTGTGTTCATATGTGTGTTCTTCTTTGGGGTCGTCTGGTTCAAAACTTTGGGAATGAAAAAGCCGCCCTAGAGGCGGCTGGAACGCGCACGTCGGAGACCGGCGTGCGCTAACGAATAATGATGATCGCGACAGCGGTGCCGACGAGGCGGCGAGAAGTGCTGGCGATTGACATAGGAACAGTCTTGCGCCCAATCTGGGCATCCGTCAACCCCTCAGAACAAATAACTGAAAAATTCCCGCCATTTGGGTCGGGAGCGCATCTGGCACCTGTGCCGCCATGGGCATGGGGCGTTTCTTCACTGTTAGGCCAGTTCACACCAGTGCTTGTAATGAGGCACCTGGCCGCGTACTGCCTTGGCATACAGCCCAGCAATTGCGGTGGTGATCGGTCCTGGGCATGGCACGTCTCGGTCGTCAACAGAATTGATGGCACTTACTTCAGCAGCTGTTCCACAGCAGAAAATTTCTTCAGCGATGTAGAGGTCTGAGCGAACAATGTTCTCCACGCGCATCTCGTATCCCAGCTCGGCTGCTATCTGGGCCACGCAGTTTTGCGTGATGCCTTCAAGTGCGCCTGCGGAAAGCGGCGGAGTCAGAATGACGCCATTGCGAACAACGAAGATATTTTCTCCGGTGCATTCACTTACAAAGCCTTGCGGGTTCAACATGATTGCTTCGTCGTAGCCAGCTTTTAACGCTTCAACTTTGGCCAGCGATGAGTTCACGTAGTTTCCAACAGTCTTTGCAGCAGGTGGCATGGTGTTGTGATCAAGTCGTGTCCACGAAGAAATCTTCATGCGCACACCTTTGGTTAATGCATCTTCACCCAAGTACGCACCCCACGGCCAGCAAGCAATTGCAACGTCAACAACACAAGGCAAAGGGTTCAGACCCATCTCGCCATACCCGTAATACGCAAGAGGGCGCACGTAACAAGAAGGAAGGCCTGTTGAACGAACTACTTCTTTGGTCGCAGCTATTAATTGCTCAGGTGTGTAAGGAATTTCCATCCCAAGAATTTTTGCGCTCTTGAATAAACGATTGATGTGTTCAGTAAGACGAAATACTGCAGGGCCTTCAGAGGTTTCATACGCACGAATACCTTCAAATACGCCAGTGCCGTAATGAAGTGTGTGTGTCAAGACATGCACTTGAGCCTTGTCCCAATCGACAAGTGTTCCGTTCATCCAGATTTTCGGTGTTGGTATGAGAGTAGGCATAAAGCTCCTAGGTGATGTGGTGAAAGATTACTTGCCCGCAACAATCGCTGCGATGGCATTTCCGATGTCGACGGTTGAACCAGTTGGCGCCGCGTCACATGCTGCACGAATGCGATCAGCAGCAGCCGATTCATTCAGGAAATCAAGCATGAGTGCTGCAGACAGGATTGCGGCGGTTGGGTTTGCTTTGCCTGTGCCAACAATGTCAGGAGCTGACCCGTGCGATGGTTCAAACATAGATGGGCCGGTACGGGCTGGGTTCAGGTTGGCAGATGATGCAAGACCAATACCACCGCTGACTGCGCCACCAAGGTCGGTGAGGATGTCGCCGAACAAGTTGTCGGTGACAATGACGTCATAACGATGTGGGTCTTCGACAAAATAGATACACGCAGCATCAACATGGTTGTACGCAGTGCCTACTTGAGGGAACTGCGCTGCCACGTCGTTGAATGCGCGCTGCCACAAGTCACCAGCAAATGTAAGCACGTTTGTTTTGTGTACCAGCGTGACGTGTTTACGTTCACGCTTAGCAGCAAGTTCAAATGCGTACCGAATACAACGCTCAACACCGTGTCGTGTGTTCACGCTTCCCTGCGTTGCAATTTCATGGGGTGTGCCACGGCGTAAGACACCGCCTTCACCGACATATGGACCTTCGGTGTTCTCGCGAATGACAACAAAATCATGAGGAGTCACATGGCCAGGCGCAGTGCCCACGAATGGTCGCTGGTTGACATACAGGTCAAGATCAAAACGCATTTTCAGAAGAAGGCCGCGCTCGATAATGCCGGGAGGAACATCGGGCGTACCAACAGCCCCCAACAAAATGGCGTCGAATTTTCTCAACTGATTCAGGACATCGTCTGACAAAATCTCGCCGTCGCGCAGGTAGCGCATGCCACCTAAGTCAAAGTCTGTTGTGTCAATTGCCACCCCAGTGGCGCGCACTACTTTCACGGCCTCAGCCGTGACTTCGGGACCAATTCCGTCCCCGCCAATGAGTGCAATGCGATGTGCCATAAGGAGACCATCGTAGAAGGCACAGGTAGCCTTCTCCTCATGGCAAAGCACCAACTCTCCAAAGCGACATATGCCCGGCTTGAGGCCGAAATAACCCACCTTGAACATGAAGTCCTGCCTGAAGTGGCTGACAAAATTGGCCGGGCCCGCGAAATGGGTGACCTCAAGGAAAACGGCGATTACCACGCCGCCAAGGATGAGTACGGCATGTTCAATGACCGAAAGAACCTTCTGATCTCAATTTTGGACGAATCCGAACTTGCCACACCCCCCGCCGATGGCGAAATTGGAGTGCTGTCAACGGTCACAATTTTGTTTGACGGCGACGACGACGATGATGCCGAGACGTACCTCATCGGACACATTGAAGAAAAACGTACAGAACACGGCATTGAAGTCATGAGCCCTGTCTCCCCCATCGGTTCGGCATTGTTGGGTCATAAAGAAGGCGACCTGGTCAGCATCACGCTCGAAAATGGCGCGAAGATTTCGGTCACCATTGTGAAGGTTGCCAACTGAGCGATCATTCCATTCCACTGTTGCCCCCTGGTCACAGCCTGACTCTTCCCGGAAGGGGAACAACGTTTTATCGAGAGTTGGCAGGCCCAGTCGGAGCACCCACACTTGTGCTTTTGCATGGGTGGACTGCAACTGCTGATCTGAACTTCTACATGTGTTACGAAGAACTCGGAAAACACTTTCGCGTTATTGCTATTGACCACAGAGGACATGGTCGTGGCATTCGGTCATCACAGACTTTTCGCCTCTCTGATTGCGCAGACGATGTCGCTGCATTAATGGATCAACTAGATATTGCAACTTTCATTCCTGTCGGATATTCAATGGGCGGCACCATTGCGCAACTCATGTGGAAACGCCACGAACACCGAGTGCGTGGACTCGTGCTTGCGGCAACCGCAGGTCATTGGGTCACCTCTCGCAAAGAACAATTCATGTTTGCGCTTCTCACCGGAATCGGTGGTCTTGCACGCATCACTCCGCCCTCGGTACAGCAAGCCATTAGTGACCGCATGTATCTGTCACGAAAGACAATGACATGGGAACCATGGGCCGCACAACAAATTGCAAGCCATGATTGGCGAAGCATTTTGGAAGCAGGGTCCGCACTAGGTCATTTTGATTCTCGCAAATGGCTTCCAGACATTGACGTACCGACATCAGTTGTCATGACAACCGAAGATCAAGTTGTTGCACCACGTCGACAACGACTTCTTGGAAGCTTGATTCCACATGCTCGTATCTTTGAAATTGATGGAAATCATGATGCGGTGTATGCACGATCGTCAGAATTTGTTCCCCTTCTTGTGAACGCCTGTCTCGCTGTGCACCATGACGCACTCAATAGACCAGGAATACTTGGAGACGTATGAGTTCAAAAGCAATTCGTCTACGTTCCCGCTGGCGACGCAATAGTCGACTACTTCGTCTTGGAGCCCGTGTTGGCCTCGGTCACGCTGGTACATCTGCGCGCAAAGTATTTGCCGGAGCTGAACGCAAAGAACAGTTATCACGCTCACGTGAATTGAAGTCTGCCCAACAGGTGGCAGACGAATTGGGCAACATGAAGGGCGCACTGATGAAGGTGGGCCAGATGGCCAGCTACCTCGACGATGGATTACCTGAGCCCATGCGTATTGCCCTGTCGCAATTGCAATCAAACGCCCCGCCAATGGCTATGGAGCTGGTGCACATTGAAATCGAACGCGAACTTGGACGCTCGATCAAAGACATCTTTGTTGAGTTTGATGACGAACCAATTGCTTCAGCCTCGATCGGACAAGTGCACCGAGCAATTATTCGCTTGGCAGATGGCACAGAGAAAGCAGTTGCAGTGAAGGTGCAGTACCCCGGAGTTGGTGAAGCGATTGATTCTGATCTACGCACAGCTGACCTATTAGGGGCAATGCTCGCATTCGGTTTCAAGTCATTGAATCCTGAGGACATGGTTGCCGAGATCAAAGATCGCCTTCGGGAAGAACTTGACTACAAGAATGAAGCAGCAAACCAACAAATGTTTGCAGACTTTTACCGAGGACATCCTTTTATTCATGTTCCTGAAGTACTTCACGAACATTCCACTAAGAATATTCTGATTACCGAATTAGTGACCGGACACACCTTCGCTGAAGTATGTGAATGGTCGCAAGAACAACGTGACATGGCAGGTGAAGCAATCTTTCGATTCGTGTTTCGTAGCTTGTACCGGTTCCGTGCGTTTAATGGCGACCCACACCCGGGCAACTACATCTTTCACGGAGACGGCAGAGTTACATTTCTTGATTTCGGACTCATCAAACACTTCACTCAAGAGGAAATGTTGATGTTCCAGTCCATGGTGAAAGCAGCAGTTATCGACGACGACATGGACGAGTATCGTCGCGTCATTGAAGACGCCGGCATGCTGCAGCTTGATGCACCATTTACTACACAGGAATGTGGCGAATACTTCTCACACTTTTATGAACCAGTGCGTGAATCTCTCGTCATGGAGTGGACGGGCGCGTATGCAACTTCCATAGTTCGTCACACCTTCGATCGCACGTCTGCGATAGCCCAATACGCAACCGTGCCGAAGTCTTTTGTATTTATCCAACGCATCAACTTAGGTCTGTATGCATTGCTCGGCCAGTTGCGTTCCAGTGGCAACTACCGTCGCATTTCCGAGGAACTCTGGCCAATGACAAATGCTTCAGCGTCCACCACGATGGGAGAAGCAGAAGCGACTTGGCTGGAAAACAGATCTAGATAATTGTTTCTAGGTCAAGGCCGATATCGAGAATCGGTGAAGAGTGAGTTAACCCACCAACACTGATGAAATGAACACCGGTTTCAGCTACTGACCGCGCATTTGAGATGGTCAACCCGCCGCTTGCCTCTAGCAATACGGCATGTCCCGTTGATGCAGTGTGGCGATTTGCTATTGCAACAGCTTCTTTCATCACCGCTGGTGGCATGTTGTCAAGCAGCACCACGTTTGCCCCCGCATCTAAAGCAACCTGCAATTGTTCAAGTGTGTCAACTTCAATTTCGATAGGCAAAGAATCTGCAAGAGAACGAACTTTTGCAAATGCCTCTGCAACTCCGCCAGCAGCCACAATGTGGTTGTCCTTTACCAACGCTGCGTCGCTCAAGCTCATGCGATGATTTTGGCCACCGCCACATCGCACTGCGTACTTCTCCAAAGCGCGTAACCCAGGTGTCGTTTTACGCGTATCACGAATGATGGCGCCGGTGCCCGCTACTGCATCAACCCACGTGGCAGTTGCCGTGGCAATGCCCGACAAATGGCATAACAAATTCAACGCAGTGCGTTCAGCGGTGAGCATTAGTTGCGTGGGTGCAGTGACACGCATCAGTACTTCGCCAGCCTGTACGCGCTCTCCGTCGTTATGCCAATAGTCAATGGAGCTTGCGTGAGGTCCACACACCATCTCTATTACCGCAGCAGCAACAATGAGACCGGACACACACCCATCAGCACGAGAGCCGAATGTTGCCACACTGCGCTGTTCAAAGGGAACAGTTGCCACAGAAGTGACATCAATACCTCCGTCAAGATCTTCCAGAATCGTGTTCTCAATGACGTCTTCGATATATAGCGAATTCAAACCACCAGCTTCGAGAAGCGCACCAGTTTCTGTCGATAGTGAATACATATCCATTAATTCACCTCAATCTGACCATTGACAATTCGGCATGCCAGATGATGATTCCACGCATCACTCGGCGTTTCAAAATCTGTGCGCCGATGACAGCCCCGGCTTTCGGTTCTGGTCTTTGCCGCTTCAACTACGGCCATAGCAATTGTCAGCATGTTTGTTGCTTCAAAAGATTTGCGAGTTGGCACAACAGACTCAGACATGTTTGATGACAATGTATTCAGAATTCGCGATGCAGAGTCAAGGCCTTCTGGTGTTCGCAATACGCCAACATACTTGGACATTGCGGAGCGCAAAGCAGTGCGATGATACGAATCAATCAGCGCACCAGGTAATTCAACATCGTCTGGTTCTGCAGCTGGCGGTAATGACCAACTCAATGCACGTCCGACGCGTGTTCCTGCCACTACCCCTTCAGTCAAACTGTTCGAAGCGAGTCGATTAGCGCCATGCACTCCTGTACACGCCGCTTCTCCGACTACATAAAGTCCTTGTAACCCAGTGGTGCCATTCAAAGTTGCCCGTATTCCCCCACACACGTAATGAGCAGCTGGTGCTACGGGAATCAATTCTGTTCGTGGATCAATTCCTGCATCAAGACACGAGGCGGTGATAGACGGAAACCGCTCTTCAAAATTCTCGATGTCTCGCCCATCGAGATACACGTGGTCACCGACACCAGCAGGTGCTTGCGCCATGCGTTCACTGATTGCTGCAGCCACGATGTCTCGAGGTGCTAGATCTTCTTGCGGGTGCACGCCCTTCATCACTCGTTGGCCTGCAGCATCCAGAAGGATCGCTCCTTCTCCACGAACTGCTTCACTAATGAGTGCCTGTTGCCCCGTCGCTTTACTTCCGCGCCACAAGACAGTGGGGTGAAATTGAATGAACTCAAGATCGCTTGCTTCTAAACCAGCGCGCATTGCAAGTGCGATGCCGTCACCTGTGACTGCAGATGGATTCGACGTTGATGCGTACACCTGGCCGTACCCGCCTGTTGCAATGATGACCGCACGGGCATTGACGATGCCAACGCTTTGCACTCCGCCGCTGCTGTCGAGCATTGCGACCTTGACACCGGTGACTGCGCGGGTGCCATCAGATGTATGCCCAATCACAATGTCGAGCCCAAACGCGCGTTCCACTACATGAACACCAGCAAGTCGTACTGATTCATCAAGAGTTCGCTGCACTTCGGCACCCGATTGATCTCCACCAGCGTGAACAATGCGACGATGCGAATGTCCACCTTCACGTGTGAGCGCAACACCTTCATGGAGGCCAGGATCGAACGCAGCTCCCAGTTCCATCAGATAACGAATTGCCGTTGGTGCTTCAGTGGCAAGTGTTCGCACAGCTTGTTCGTCACATAATCCGGCACCTGCATCAAGTGTGTCTTGCACATGGTTCTCAATGGAATCGTTCGGGTCAAGAACTGCCGCTAAACCACCTTGCGCCCAGTTCGTACTTCCGGCGTCAAGAGTGTCTTTCGTAATCAAGATCACGTCACGCACAGGGCGCATTGCTAACGCAGCCGACAGCCCAGCAGCCCCTGACCCAAGAACAACTACATCAGTCTCCACCGACCACGTTGGTTCGGGAGCCGCTAGTTGACCAGGAACGCGATTATTCGCCGACACGAGATGGTGTGCCAATTGCAATCATGCGTTCAACAGACAAGCGGGCTTTATCTGCAATGTCACGTGGGATATCAACAACATCATTGCCATGAAGCAATGAGTGTTCCAGTTTTTCAGGTGTAATCATTTTCATGTATTTACACACAGCCGCACGATTCACCGCTTGAAACTCGGTAGTGACATTCACTTTGCGCAACTGATGCAGCATCCCGGTTTCTGTTGCCACAAGAACCTTGCGGGCTTTTGTTACGCGAGCTGCATCAAGCATGGCGCCAGTTGACAAAATATGTGTGCGCTCTGCAGGCACAACGCCTTCACTGGCCAAGTACAGCGCACTGGTAGCACAACCACATTCGGGGTGAACAAAAAGTTCTGCGTCAGGTTCGGCTTCCACCATGGCTTTGAGATCTTGACCATTGATGCCAGCGTGAACATGGCATTCACCCATCCAGATGTGCATGTTTGAACGCTTAGTTTGGCGCTGGACATGAGCGCCCAAAAATTGGTCAGGACAAAACAAGATTGGAGTATCAGCAGGAATAGAAGCGACTACTTCCACTGCGTTCGAACTGGTACAACAAATATCTGTCTCAGCTTTTACAGCCGCAGTGGTGTTGACATAACTAACAACTACTGCACCAGGATGCTGTGCTTTCCACTCGCGCAATTGATCAGCAGTAATGGTGTCGGCCAATGAACAACCTGCGCGTTCATCAGGAATAAGAATTGTTTTGTCGTACGACAAAATCTTGGCGGTCTCTGCCATGAAGTGAACGCCGCAAAAAATGATTGTTGACTCTGGCACTGTCGCAGCTATTCGTGAGAGAGCAAGTGAATCCCCCACGTGATGTGCGACATCTTGGATCTCGGGCACCTGGTAGTTATGGGCAAGGATGACGGCGTC
Organism: Actinomycetota bacterium; assembly: GCA_009705865.1. Classification (GTDB taxonomy): domain Bacteria; phylum Actinomycetota; class Acidimicrobiia; order Acidimicrobiales; family Ilumatobacteraceae; genus UBA2093. The sequence goes on from WLSJ01000015.1 coordinate 17,571, forward strand.
TTTTTCCGCCGCTAACGCCCGTATTCGCTTGGCCCACTCGGTGCTGTACTCGGTCACACATCAAGGTTATGAGGCACTTCACATAATTGCGCCCTTGTGAATTGACGCACGTTCTCTATGAACCAGACGCCAACGTCACAGGCGGATCAAACCAAAATCGAGTGATTGCTTCAGCAAGTGACCCAGTGGCCGAACCGGGGTCTGTGACCACTTCATCGGGCTCATCGGCAAAACGCAACACACTTGCTACTCCGTTGTCGGCCACCATGACAACGAGACGCACACGTCGACGTTGTGCGTGTTCACTGGGTGCCCCTTCGATTGTTCCGTCAGAATTCAGTGGGGCTGCCCACCCCGTGGTGACTACGGCGGCAGCATCAAACATGCGCGCCAATGCACTAGTTGGTGCATCAAGCAATTCATAGACATCAGGATGCTGCGCAAGTAAACACATGTTTGGTTCCGTGGTTGGTCGTGCTACACAATTGACGCCATACAAACGTGCACCCGGTAGTTCAAACGAATCAATCATGGTGTGCAGTTTTGCTTCCACCTCTACTGAAATCTCAGTGATGTCAGGAAGGATTTGGCTGTGTTGTGGTAATTCTGTATTCATAACTGCAATGTGTGACTAGGCGATCACACTTTGGCAATTAGGACCGTAAAAAATCAGACAGTGTTTTTGCTCCGCGCACGACCAAGGTGCCGAACTTTGCGCCGGGACTATTGCTCATTCGTTCTAATGGTCCAGAGACTGACACTGCAGCGATGATTGCGCCATCAGCATCAAAAATCGGCGCACTGACTGATGCAACGCCTTTGACTCGTTCTTCGACTGACTCAATCCAGCCCGAAGAACTCAACCGTGAACCAGTAAGAACTCGCCCAGCTGATCCGCGCGCCAACGGAAACAATGCGCCTTCGGGCACAATCCAGCGCAATCCGTTCGGAGATTCAAGCGACACGACACACCGTCGACCATCGGTTTCTGCGACAAAGACTTGCACGCTTTCCCCAGTGCGATCTCGCAAATCTGTCGCAACTTCACGAGCTCGTTCCAAGAAGGGAAATTGCACAGCTGCACCGCGGCCGAGACCCAACAGTGTCGGCCCCAAACAGTAGAGACCGTCTTTATTGCGACGTACTGCACCGTGATGTTCGAGAGCGGAGAGAAGTCGATGACACGTTGCGCGTGGAATATCTGTTGCTTCCATTACATCTGCCAGAGCTAACGGTCGAGTGACGAGAGCGTTGAGAACCACAAAGGCCTTGTCGAGAACTCCGACTCCTGATACGCTGTCCATTACTTGGGAAGTGTATCCCATATATTGAGATTCCGAAAGGAACCCCTATGTCGAATCCAATGACCCTCGCGCAAAAAGTATGGGACCAACATGTCGTGCACAGTGCCGCCGGCGACGCAGACTTGCTCTACATCGACCTTCACCTTGTTCATGAAGTAACAAGCCCGCAGGCTTTTGATGGTTTGCGTCTGACTGGTCGCCCATTGCGCCGTCCCGACCTCACCATTGCTACAGAAGACCACAACGTGCCAACTGCTGATATCCATCTGCCAATCGCAGATCCCATTTCCGCAAAGCAAGTACAAGTGCTTCGCGACAATGCAGCTGAGTACGGCTTCACGTTGTTCCCCATGGGTGACCCAAATCAAGGAATCGTTCATGTCATCGGACCAGAACAAGGCCGCACGCTTCCCGGCATGACAATTGTTTGCGGCGATAGCCACACAGCAACTCATGGTGCGTTTGGCGCACTTGCATTCGGAATCGGTACCAGCGAGGTGGAACATGTTCTTGCAACACAGACACTTCCTCAGTCACGTCCGAAGTGGATGTCAATCACTGTTGAAGGCGACGCGCCAGAAGGCGTGACCGCAAAGGACATCATTCTTGCCATCATCGGAAAGATTGGTACAGGCGGCGGTATTGGCCACGTCATCGAATATCGCGGTTCTGCCATTCGCGCACTTTCCATGGAAGGCCGCATGACTGTATGCAACATGAGCATCGAAGCCGGTGCAAAAGCTGGCCTTATTGCACCAGACGACACAACTTTCGAATATCTCAAGGGTCGTGAGCATGCACCGAAGGGTGCCGACTGGGACGCAGCAGTTGCAGCGTGGAAAAACCTTCGTACAGACGATGGTGCACAGTTCGACGTTGAAGTCGTTATCGATGCAGCAACATTGTCGCCACATGTCAGTTGGGGTACAAACCCAGCGCAAGTACTTCCGATTAACGGCATCATTCCTTCGCCAGCAGATGCACCAGATGAAACAAGCGCCAACACAATCAGTCGTGCACTTGAATACATGGGGCTCACTGCGGGTATGAACATGCGCGACGTTCCTGTCGACACCGTGTTTATCGGTTCATGCACTAATGGTCGCATTGAAGACATTCGTGCAGCAGCAGCTGTGTTCAAGGGCCGCACAGTCACCGTGAAGCGCGCCATGGTTGTTCCCGGCAGTCATGCTGTGCGCAACCAAGCAATTGCTGAAGGACTCGACAAGATTCTCACCGCCGCCGGTGTCGATTTCCGTGAACCCGGATGCAGCATGTGTCTAGCCATGAACCCCGACAAGTTGGCGCCAGGCGAACGCGCCGCCAGCACTAGCAACAGAAACTTTGAAGGACGTCAAGGCCGCGGTGGACGCACACACCTTGTGTCCCCTGCCGTCGCTGCAGCAACCGCTGTTGCCGGACAC
>WLSJ01000150.1 GCA_009705865.1 Actinomycetota bacterium
CCAATAGCAACAAACATCATGAGTCCATCAGTACGTGTACAGATTGCTGAGCGAAAGCTGTACACCTTGTTGGAATAGTCCTGTCCCCAGTCCACATCGGGGTAGTTTGCGTACACCGACTTACCTTTATGAACAATGGGGGGCAAGTTTTGGCGGAGTGATTTCCATGTGCCGTCATCTCGTATGTTGTCGCCCCACACACCCACTGTGCTGAGTCCATTCTCTGCGATTGCGAACGTGGCGTAACCCTTGGATAGAGGACGAACAGTTTTTCCTTCTGTGAAATATCCACCGGGATGATGTTCGAAACGAAATCCACCATTAAAACTGGCGAGTAATGAAGGCAATGCCTTTTGCGTTACTTTCTTTCCGTTTTTCCAGTTCTTTCCGCCGGGCATCTCGGTGCCATTGAAAAGACCAGCGTGAACAAGCGATGGGTTAAAAGTTGCCATTGTCGCTACAACGGATCCAAAACACCATAGAGGGCGAATTGAAGTGGCATAAATCAGAGACGTTTTACGTACACGCATAATTGATTTCCATTGACCTTCACCTGCCAATGACGGAGAAACTTGAACGTCAAGGTCGATCGGTCGCAGAACAAGCGTTGTGGTTGTCACCGGCGTTTCTGTTGTTGTTGTAATTTCAGAATCAGGAATTGTTGTTGAGGTTGTCGTTGTAGTCGATGTGGTCGAGGTTGTGGTGGTGGAAGTAGTTCCAGAGTTGGCAGGAAGTGGACAGGAGGCAGTTGCTACGGTTGGGCGAACTCGTAATGGCTTGTCGCTGTTTGTAGCTGGTGTCGTGCTAGTTGGCTTCTTCGTGGGCTTTGGCTTTGATGCTGGAGCCTTAGTCGCGGTTGGAGTCTTTGCAGGAATCGTTGTTGGTGTTGGAACGTCGGTTTCATCTGTGATGGGCTCAATGGCGAGCGCAAGTGAATCTGCAGGGGCTACGGCCGGTGGGTCATTGTGTAACAACGATTCCATTTTGTCGACAATCATACCCAAATTGTTTTCGCGCGCCCATGATGCGACATTTTGTTGGAGCGGATCATTTGGATGAGCACGAACATATTGCGAAATCGAGATTCCGACAATTATAAAAATTGAGGCGACGAAGCTGCTCAGAATTCTGAGAATTTTTCGTCGTGACATAGAGAATAAGGCTAGGGGGACTACCTAAGAAGCACTGCCTTTATCTCGTAAATGTCTCCCAATATATGCAACAACTACTTGTTGAGTCTCGTCATCGAAATAGATGTGAATGCGAACAAGATGTGCTTTTCTTCCTCGCCGAAGATGTGCCTCTGCACGCACCGTATGGCCGCGCCAGTCAATGAGATAGTCCTCTTCATACTTCTGGCGAGCAGTCACTGAAATTGCGGGCACAAAATCAAGTCCCATCTGGCGGCAGGCCAATTTGATACTGGTGCCGGTAATTTCTCCAGACATCCAAGCTCGCGCTACTTCGTTCAGGCGCACTAAGTCTTGTAACACGCTGACTGGTTCTGGGCCCTCAAGACCTTCACCTGATTCGAGAGCCCGTTCATGAAAAACAAGAAACGGGCAATGCAAACGTGCGAGACGCAACGCTTCAGTCATAGAAGGGACCGCACGCACTTGTGCTGTAGTGCCAGCTTGTGTTTCTAGGGAGACATTGCGAAGAATGAGTTCATCTAGTTGTCCACCTTTACGTTCTAGTTGCGTGCGTTGCTCTGACAAAAGGCGGTCAGCATCAGCAAGAGCCGCCTCAAGTTCATCAACCGCGGCTTCTAATTGTTCGATGTGTAGTGCTTGCTCTTCGTTCTCAATCTCGTCTGTTGGTTGTTCGCGATTGGGAATATCAATGATGTCAGTATCACGTCGTGGTGGTGGCGGTACGCGAGGGGCCGCGACTGATCGGGCTGCAGTGTCAATAACTAGTCGAACAATTCGATGTTGTTCACGGGGTTCATATGCAGCTGGTAATTCACGTCTCCGTGTTATGTCTGGTTCAGAATTTCCAGCCCATTGAACAATGATGCAACCGGGTCCGATCAATGTGTACCCAGATAAATCAATAAAGCCATTCAGTGCGGTGGCATTTGTAATTTGAAAAATGTGCGCGAGTCCAACCAGTGGGCCTGCCCCGAGTGCAACAAGCGGTGGAGTGCGTCGTTCGTAATCAAGAATTTCGACGATGGCAGGAAGACGTCGACCTGGTGCATGAATAAATGCTGCAACTTCTTGTCCACCGAGTTCGGTGTCAACAATTGTTGCTGCATCTGTGATGTATCTGTTTGCGTCTTCCGATGGAACAGTGCGTAATGCATTGCGTACTAATTGGGCGACGCGAGGTGGTAACAACGGTGGCGTGTAGGGCACAACACGTGAAGTACTTGGCGTTGACACGATGCGGATATCAAAAGTAAGCACATCCTCTAATAAGACAACACTGATAGTGAGAGTCTCAACGTGGGTGCTTCCTGGTGCGCTTTCAGTGATCGTGAGTCGAAATACCGGATCATCAGATGATTCTCGTGTTCGAACTGTGGTGCCAGGCGCATATGAATCGATCGGGTAATTATCAACAAGCCAGTCGGTGACTAAATCAATGAGCGCAATTCGCTCTGTGTCAGTGCAATCTCGCGAAGAGAGCGACAACGCATAGGTCGTAATCATTGAGACCTCGCAGAACTAGATGTGAAGAGTGCGTCAGCGGTAGGGCGTAAGGGCGTCGTGAACAAGCGACAGAAGGGAAGTGACCGTGGCTGCATCATCAGGATCGAGTGTAAGCAAACGATCGAAGGCCGAAGACTCGATATCGATAGCGGGGTGCAACTGATAACGCTGATGTGCTGGAAGCGGGGGCTCAGGAGTCTGAAGTCGTGCTGTTCCTGGGGATTCTCGGTCGATCCAGCATTGGGCGGCAGACCCGAGAGCCTGAATAGTCCAGCCAGTTTCAAGATGGACAGACCAGGGGCATGCGGGTTCTGCAGGAAGACTGATGGCCTCTGGCGCATGTGTGACAGGTACCTGCATGCGCATGATGGGGCCCGAATGGTCGCGATGGCGCACCTCGGCCACAACAGTGTCATGAGCAACTGGAAGAACCATTGGGTCTTCTTGCATACGAATCGATGCGTTGTATTGCGTGGGGGTTACAACTTCCCAGACCCAGGGTCGTCCACCTGTGTCGATAACCGGAACATTCATTCCTACCCATGCAACGTCAAGGCCTGGCATTGTGACGCGCCGCCATGTCAGCGACTCAGGGTGTTCAGCGAGTGATCGTCTCACTCCATCTACAAACGTTTGCACGAGTGTTCATGTTGGTGTGAATTAGCCCGTGATTGGTGGATACCCCCGAGGGTGCGAGACTTGACCCATGCCCATCTTTGAGTCAGATGACATTTCGATCAATTATCAGATCACCGGAACTGGCCCACGAGTGTTGTTCTTCAACGGTTCGG
>WLSJ01000151.1 GCA_009705865.1 Actinomycetota bacterium
AACATACGGTTCAGTATTGATTCCGTTCGGTGGCCCCGATTGTGGTTCAAAACAAATGCCTGCAGGGTTCGCGTTGTAAATCACCCAGTGCGAGCAGTCACTTGAAATTTCTACTTTCACTTCACCAATAGTCAACCACGGCATCGTGATTGGCTTCACGAAACAATCGTCGTACTTGCGGTGGGGCACTGGCACACGTTGATTCGTAGTGATACCACTGACATCTTGTTGCAGCATTGCAGTGAAGTTGTGGTGTGAATGGCGTGGCGGCAAGAACCATGGATGCCAACCCACTTGCGCCGGTTGTGGTTCTGCAGCATCAAGAGTCAACGTAAACAACACATCGCCATCAACAACGTCAATCACATGGGTCACGGTTCCGGCAAAGGGCCAATCAGAACCAAGGTCGCATGTCATCGTCACCTTTGCTGGCAATTGTTCAACAACCGTCCACTCAACATCAAGCACCGTGCCGTGCATCGCATTCGGCGGTAACCGCAATGGCAATTCATATTGCAATCCGCGAAACATCAGCACGCCATCGCGCACTCGGCCCGCAAACGGCACCATGGGGTATAAGCCCCAGCCAAGAGTGTCATCTGCCGAAGTCACCAATAACTCGGTTCCATCCATAATGAGAGACGACACGCGACCGCCAGCTGATGTATCGATAGAGACAGAGGTTGAACCCGCGGATAGTTGCACAATTGGCACCTAACCACGATAACCACGGCACATAGATTCCGTGTCGGTAGCGTAAGAACTTGTGCGCGGCTTAGGAACTCTTATCAATACCTCCACGGTCATCGTGGGAAGTTCGGTCGGCTATTTCATTGGTCATCGCATTCGCGAATCAATTCGCACCATTGTCGTACAGGTCATCGGCATTGCCACTGTCATCATGGGCATCAGCAACGCCATGGATACACATAACTTGGTGTTCCCACTTGTTGGCATGGTGATTGGCGCCGTCATTGGCGAACTACTTCACATCGAAGAACGTCTTGAAGGAATTGGTGAGCGACTGAAGAAGCGTTTCGCCAAAAAGTCAGACGACTCAAGCACATTTGTCGAAGGGTTTGTAACAGCAACGTTGTTGTTCTGCATTGGTCCTATGACCATTCTTGGTGCAATTGAAGATGCCAGTGGTCGTACGCCGCAGTTGTACATCATCAAAGGAACTCTCGACGGCTTCATGTCGATCATCTTTGTTTCCATCTACGGCATCGGCGCTGCGTTCAGTGCTGTGGGTGTTTTCATTGTTCAAGGGCTGCTGACTCTTGGCGGCACTGGCATTGACGCGCTTCTTGACGACCGCATGAGAACCGAACTCTTCGCAGCGGGTGGTTTCACCGTTCTTGCTATCGGCCTGAATTTGCTTGACATCAAGAAAATCAAGCTGGGCTCGCTGCTTCCGGGGCTCATTGTCACACCTATTCTTGTCGCCATCTTTGCGCGCTAGTCGTAACCTATATATATGGCTGCAATCACAGTTCCGAACACCCTTGTCCTTCCTCGCGTTCTTGCGGTTGACCCCACTGTCTCGCGCGAACGTCCTGCTACTGCAATAGCAGCTGGTCGTCTCGGCGTCGAAGGTGCTGGCTTTCCCGTGTATCGCGGTTTCGCTGGTCTTAGTTTTGAAGACATTGATCCGTTTCTCATGCTTGATCAATTGGGCCCGGTTCTGAATGGTCCGTATGAAACAAAAGGCGCACCATGGCACCCACATCGCGGTTTCGAAACAGTCACGTATGTTCTTGATGGCGAAATCGCACACCACGATTCACACGGTGGTGGCGGAGTCATTGGTGATGGCGACACACAGTGGATGACCGCTGGTTCTGGCATCTTGCACGACGAAGTTCCTACGGATGTTGTGTACTCACAAGGTGGTTGGCAACACGGCATTCAGTTGTGGGTGAACTTGCCAAGCGCAATGAAGTTCACACCACCGCGCTACCAAGCAATCACTTCTTCAAAATTGTCGCTTGCAACGTCAGGTGATGGCGGCGCACTCATTCGTGTTATCGCAGGCGAAATGGGCGGCATTGCCGGCCCTGGTTCAACGCATACTCCTGTCACCATTGCGCACATCACGTTGGAGCCTGGTTCACGTCTTGTGTTGCCATGGAACCCGTCATACAACGCCATGATGTATCAGTTGTTGGGCGAATCACTCATCACTACTCAGCGTCATCGTTTGCCGGCACATCATGTAGGTCTCTTTGGTCCTGGTGATTACTTGGAAGTTTTTGGTGCCGATGTACAGCCAGATGGCCCAGCAGCAACCGGAAAATCTGAGTTCCTTCTCCTTGGCGGATTACCGATTAGAGAAACCGTTGTCCAGCATGGTCCATTCGTGATGAACACGAAACAAGAAATCGTTCAAGCATTTGAAGATTACGAAAAGGGTCGTTTCGGCACCATTCCTGCATTGTCGTAGGATTGACAGATGTTCTTTCGACGCGCGGCACTAGTACTTCTGTGTACTACCGCACTTGTGACTGTTGTGTCACCATCGAATCTGGTCTCTGCAGCTGATGCAACTACAGATGACATCATGTGGTTACCGTGTGGAGCAATTGAATGCGCCACTATTTCAGTTCCTGTCCACAAAGGTCTCGATAGCAACGCCAGAATTTCGGTCGGGCTCTACAAGCGAAAGGCCGTCACTGGTTCATCGCCTCGCACACTGTTGTTATTGCCTGATCGTGAATACGGAAGCGACGCCCGCACGCTTGCTGAAAAAGCAGTACTGACCTTCGGAACCGCAATTACAAAGTTCAACGTCATCTCAGTTTCTCCACGCGGCGCCGCTGGTACCGTGATGCCAGCGGGTAGTGAAACCGAAATTGGCACGCTGGACATGGTGGATGACCTAGAAGCTGTGCGCTCTACTTTGCATGTAAAAAAGGTATCGATCATGGGGTGGGGTAGCGGTGCCACTGTTGCAACCGCATGGATTATGCAGAACCCATCAGTGGTGCAAGCAGCCGTGCTTGATTCACCTATTGACCCGTCTACTTCTTTGGTGAAGCAATCTCAGAAAAACATTGCAGCAACTGCACTTGGTGTTGAAACTGCCATGAAGTGGTGCGCATCTCATTTAGCGTGCCCCATGAATGCCAATGTGGCTCAAGAACTTCAACTGCTGAAAACAAACATCAGACTTGAACGCGTAGGTGCAGGTGTCACATTTGAGTCTGTTGCCCGTGCCGCTGCACGCACCATTGTTGCGGGCAACCAACAAGAACTCTTTGTTGCAATCGCCGAAGCGAACACTGGTAATTCAAAGCCTCTGCTGGCTCTTGCTGGCGATGCGCCCACAGCCCTACAGGCATATGGCCGCTGTGCAGATGTGTCGCGCGCCGATGCCAAAAAGATTGCAAAAGCTAA
>WLSJ01000152.1 GCA_009705865.1 Actinomycetota bacterium
GTATTATAGTTGTATACATCAAGACAAAACGCAAGTACATATTTCTTGCCCTGTGAAAGGCCCACTATGACTGTTTCAGCCGGCACTCCTATTTCTCTCGTGAACGCGGTGTACGCAACACTTCCTGCCAATGCAGCACTTGGCCGCGAACGCCTTGGTCGACCTCTCACTTTGGCTGAGAAAATTCTCATCAACCATCTTGTTGATCCCACAACTCAAGAGATGGAACGCGGTCGTAGCTATGCCGACTTCAACCCCGACCGTGTTGCAATGCAAGACGCAACAGCACAGATGGCACTGTTGCAATTCATGACAGCTGGTTTGCCACAAACATTGGTGCCATCAACAGTGCATTGTGACCACCTGATTCTCGCAAAGACCGGCGCAAAACTCGACCTTCGCGACGCAAACGACGTGAACCGCGAGGTCTATGACTTCTTGCGCTCAGTCAGTGCAAAGTACGGAGTTGGTTTCTGGGGCCCAGGCAGCGGAATCATTCACCAAGTAGTTCTCGAGCATTACGCATTCCCTGGCGGAATGATGATTGGTACAGATAGTCACACACCAAATGCTGGTGGACTCGGAATGGTAGCCATTGGTGTTGGCGGCGCAGACGCAGTTGACGTCATGACTGGTTTTCCATTCAATGTTCGCTGGCCAAAAGTTATCGGCATCAAACTGACCGGAACATTGTCTGGTTGGTCAAGTCCGAAAGACGTCATCTTGGAAGTTGCTCGTCAACTCACCGTTGAAGGCGGAACTGGGGCAATTGTTGAATACTTTGGCGATGGTGCAGACAGCATTTCAGCAACAGGTAAAGCAACTATCTGCAACATGGGTGCTGAAATTGGCGCAACGTGTTCAGTATTCGGATACGACGCCAATATGTCGGCGTATTTGTCAGCAACTGGTCGCGCAGACATTGCAGCAGCAGCAGACAAGGTCGCTTCCGATCTTCGTCCTGATGCCGGTGCGCAATACGACCAAGTAGTAGAAATCAATCTTGATTCATTGACTCCACTCATCAATGGTCCTCACTCTCCTGATCGCGCTCACAAGATTGGTGCCAACGGCGTTGGAAAAGCAGCTCGTGAAAACGATTGGCCGATTGAAGTTTCAGCAACACTTATTGGTTCATGCACTAACTCGTCATACGAAGACATCACGCGTGCCGCATCTATTGCACGTCAAGCAGCTGCAAAGGGACTGAAAGCGAAAGTAGAGCTTCTTATCTCACCGGGAAGTGAACAAATTCGTGCAACGATTGAACGCGACGGACTACTTGCTGATCTCGAAGCAATTGGTGCAACAGTTCTTGCCAATGCGTGTGGACCTTGTATTGGACAATGGGAACGTGCTGCTGACAAAACTGCAAAACCAAACAGCATTGTGAACTCTTTCAACCGCAACTTCCCCAAGCGTGCAGACGGTTCAGCAAATACTTTGTCATTCGTAACAAGCCCAGACACCGTGATGGCAATTGCATTGTCTGGTCGTCTTGACTTTGACCCAAGTGTTGACACCATCACCGCGCCAGACGGCTCGCAAGTAAAACTCGACGCACCACGCGGAGACATTCTTCCTGCCAATGGGTACAACGAAGGCGAAGACACGTTTACTGCTCCCCCAGCAGATGGCAGTGGAGTCACAGTTGCAGTAAGTCCAACAAGTGATCGTTTGCAATTACTGCAACCATTCGGTGCATGGAACGGCAAGGACTACATCGGACTTCCAGTGCTAATGAAAGCGCAAGGCAAGTGCACTACAGACCACATCTCAGCTGCTGGTAAGTGGCTGACATACCGCGGTCACCTTGAGAACATCTCTGGCAACTTGTTTATCGGTGCTGTTAATGCATTTGGTGGCGCAGTAGGCGAAGGCCTTGACACCATTGACGGATCACGCCGCAGCTACCCAGATATCGCAAAGCACTACGGAGAATCCGGCGTGCAGTGGTGTGCAATTGGTGACCAGAACTACGGAGAAGGATCATCGCGCGAACATGCCGCAATGGAACCTCGCTTCCGTGGCGGCGTCGTTATCTTTGCTCGTTCATTTGCTCGTATTCACGAAACAAACTTGAAAAAGCAAGGTCTTGTCCCGTTGACATTCGCTGACCCAAAGACATATGACCTCATTGAAGAAACAGACCGCATCAACGTGCACAACTTGCCGCCAGTGCCTGATCAGCCAGTGAAGTGTTCAATCACAAAAGCTGATGGCTCAACAGTTGAGTTCGAAGCAAAGCACACCTTCAGTCCTGAACAAGTGGAATGGTTCAAAGCTGGTTCGGCATTGAACATTGTGCGCGCAAAAGTTGCAGCTCAGAAATAACTAATCAGTTCCCGGACGTCGTTCATCTTCGGCGTTCGGATCACCTGCATAGTTCGACGGATACGAGCGACGTAGCTCGTCTTCTGTCGGTTCGTAATATTCGCGTCCTTCTGGTGGAAGCAGTGCACTGATCGCTGTCATGATTGCAGCTGTATCTGCGTCTGGGTCTGTGTATCCAAGATGGACAGGCGTTCCCACCACAATCAGAACATCAGGTGGCGACGTGATATTCGTGATGTTTGGCAGTTTGGCATTGCGAGGCCACACTTTTTCTGTTCCCCAAATTCCAATCGGAATAACAGGCGCTCGAGTGGCAGCTGCAAGTTTGGCAGCGCCCCACCTGCCCTTCAGAATCGGATCAAAAAATGCACGACCGCGCGGAATAGTTCCCTGCGGCATCAATGCAACAAGGTCACCTGCGTTAATTAGTTCTGTTGCAGCACGTAATGGTTCGTCGCTTCCCGTCCCACGTTCAACCCGAATGCCACCAAGCGCAGTGGCGATGGGCCCAATAACAGGCGCGTCAAACACTTCTTTCTTTCCAAGAAAGCGAACAGCGCGTCCTGTTTTTGCAACTGCAAGCGATACCGCTGCAATATCGAAATAACTGCGATGGTTTCCACACAGAATTGCTGCACTGTCTTTCGGGATATTTTCTGTCCCCGTGATAGTGAACCGTGCGTACGGGAATGCTTCTGGTCGTGCAAACTTCATCAACATCTGCTGTGCTTCTAGACCAATGATGGGCACTTTTGCTACGCCATGCGGAACATCAAGGTGCATTACTGGCCACCGACGGGCAGCAGCCATGAGGCGAAGTCGCCAATCAGGGTTCACACAATGTGGGAAACCGACAGCAGTTAACAATGGCTCGTCAAACACGCTGTCGCTGTAGGCATACGAGCCAGATAATTCCACATCATTGTCTTGTGACCACGCACGCACTGCATCTCGCTTGCCGCGCGACCACACGTATGAACCTTCAAGCTCGCCTGTGTAAATACCTTCGCTGTCAACGCCATATGTCGTTGCAATTACTGCATCAAAAC
>WLSJ01000153.1 GCA_009705865.1 Actinomycetota bacterium
TCTTTGATTGCTTGGTCAGGGGTTTCGAAAATGGCGTTGAAGAACTTCATTTCGTGCATAACGCCGTATGGCCCGCCCTCTTGTGATGCGCCGTTGTCAGCATGAATCACGAGAACTGTGTTATCGAGTTGCCCTATTTTGCGCAGGCCTTCAACGAGACGACCAATCTGGTCGTCAGTGTGATCAAGGAATGCCGCAAATGCTTCTTGCAAACGAGCAGCAAGGCGCTTTTCATTGTCTGATAAGTCTTCCCACGGCTGTACGCCCGGGTTGCGCGGCGACAACACTGTGTCTGCAGGAATAACACCCGTTGCAATTTGCTTTTTAAACCAACGCTCGCGAACAATGTCCCAACCTTCGTCAAACTTGCCACGATATTTCGCCATGTACGAAGCAGGAGCCTGGTGAGGCGCATGGGTTGCACCAAATGCAACGTATCCAAGAAACGGACGGTCGGGTCGAACACCTTTGTAATCAGAAATGATGCGAAGAGCTTGATCAACAAGATCTTCTGAAAGGTGGTATCCCTCTTCTGCTGTGCGCGGCGCATCAATAGGGTGATTGTCTGCAACAAGTTCAGGGTGGAACTGATCTGTTTCACCATCCATGAATCCGTAAAAGCGGTTGAAACCTCGTGCGACTGGCCACTGATCAAACGGACCAGCAGCAGAGGCCTGCTCCATTGGTGCAAGGTGCCATTTACCAACAGCAAAAGTTCCGTAGCCCTCGTCACCTAATACTTCAGCAACAGTTGCTGCATGGTTTGAGATGTGTCCGAGTTGATTCGGAAAGCCAGTGATGAAGTTCGACACAGAACGCATTCCGACTGCGTGGTTTGAACGACCACTGAGAAGAGCTGCACGAGTTGGTGAGCAGAGCGGCGTCACGTGGAAGTTGGTGAATTGCAAACCGTTTGCAGCAAGTGCATCAATGTTTGGCGTATCAATGTCAGAACCAAAGCAACCCATCTGAGCAAAACCGGTGTCATCAAGAAGCACAAGAATCACATTGGGAGCATCATCGCCAGGGTGTGCTGGAGTTTCGAACCAGGGCTCTGACTCAGCCACCGTGCGTCCAATTTTTCCTTCAAATCCGTAGTTCTCAGCCATGGTCTCCCCTATTACTTACGTCCCACCATCTTTGCTGGCGTTATGCCACCTGCATGGTGTCCATTCAGAATAGATGCTGTTCCAGCGGGATTATCAAAAAACCCCCAGGAACCCGTAGGTTCATTACGAGAAAGGCATACCCCATGCATCTAGAGATCGACAGATCGAACCTTCGTAATCACCGCATAGTCGCCACGTCTGCGCCCACCAGTGCACCAGACGGATTCGTCGTGCTCGCACTCGAGCGGTTTGCACTTACGGCGAACAACATCAGCTACATCTTGTCTGGCGATGTTCTTGACTACTGGGGTTTTTTCCCCACAGAAGACGGATGGGGACGCCTGCCCACCATGGGGTTTGGCGTTGTCACTTCGTCTGGTGTCGATGGCGTCGCCGTCGGCGACCGCTTCTTTGGTTTCTACCCCGCCGGTGATCACCACGTGGTGCAAGCAGAAGCAATTAGTTCTGGCTTTGTAGATGTGTCGGCACATCGCGAAAAGCACGCCATGGCATACCGCGGTTTTGACAAGGTGTCGAATACTGAAACTGCGAAAGACAATTCAACTCTTGTATTGCGCGGCCTCTTCATCACGTCGTTCTTGGCAGAAGATTTCTTGCGTGACTCAGATTTTTTCGGAGCAACACAGGTGCTTGTCACTAGTGCGTCCAGTAAGACTTCCATTGCGCTTGCACATTGCCTTCGTGAGAACTCAAACATCCGAGTCATTGCGCTGACCTCAGCTGCCAATGTTGACTTCACCTATGGCGTTGACCTGTATCACCAAGTCATTACATACGACGACATCGAAACTCTTGACCCAACAGTGCCTACGGTCATTGTTGACATGGCGGGTAACGCAAGCGTCATCTCACGCGTGCACAACCATTTCAATGATGCGCTGAAATATTCATGCCGCATCGGTGGCACACACTGGGATCAGTCAGGTTCAACTAAGGGCATCCCCGGCCCACGGCCCGAATTCTTTTTTGCACCAAGCCAAATGGCAAAGCGCGGCAAAGAGTGGGGTCGCGACGTGTTCAACGAACGCATTGCAACTGCACTGTCATTGTTCCTTGATGATTCCACTCGCTGGCTCACCATTGAACATTCTCGCGGTGCAGAAGCCTTAACCGATATCTACATGCAGTTAGTGGAAGGGCGCGTGCGCCCCGAAGCCGGACACATTCTTTCTCTCTAATCACTACCAAAAGGACACACATCATGGCTCCACACAAACCCACATACGGAAAAGTTGACCGCGAGTACGGACAGCGCATGTTCACCATGCCGCCAGAAGAAGATGGTCCGGTATGGATGGTCAACTTCATGAAATACAAAGAAGAAGCCACCTATGCAGACGGCACCAAAGGTATTTCAGGTCAAGAAGCAGACGACAAGTACGCACCCATTGAAATTCTCACTGAATTAGGCGCAGAAGTTCCGTTCTTTGGTGATGTTGTCTTGCAATTAGCCGGAACAGATGTGAAGTGGGACCGTATTGGTGTTGTGAAGTACCCCACCCGTGCAGCATTTCTCGGAATGCAAAACCGCAAGGACTTCCAAGAGAAGCATCAGCACAAAGAAGCTGGCATGGAATTCACTTTTGTCATCGGTTGCCAGCCAGTTGATCTCACCCCCAAATTCCGCGTGAACCCAGAAGCATGGTCAAGCGTTGAACATGCACCAAACGATGAAGACGGCCCTGTCATGGTGGTGCATCTGTTGAAGTTTGTCGAAGGCGGACGCCAAGGCGACATGGAGGAATACCAGTCAAAGGCATTCACCGTTGCGCAAAAGCACGGCGGCGGAGCAGCTGCAATCTTTACTGTTGAAGGCACCATCATGGGCGACGGACGCCAATGGGACGAATGCCGCTTTATCTCGTACCCATCAATGCGTTCTTTCATGGCAGTGGTGCAAGACCCAGAGCGTTTGGAAGCACAAGGCACGCACCGTGTTGCTGCTATTGCAGATACCTACACAGTCATTGTTCGCCCACGTAACGACACGTTCACAACTCACGGACCTATCTGATGGAGGTAATGCGTACCCCCGATAGTTGTTTCGAGAATCTTCCTGATTACAACTTTGCACCGCATTACACAACAATCACGGCCACAGATGGCACAGCACTTCGTTTTCACTTCGTAGACGAAGGCCCACGCGATGCAGCCCCCATTGTGCTGATGCACGGAAACCCATCATGGTCGTATTTGCATCGTCACATGATTACCGGGCTTGTTGCA
>WLSJ01000154.1 GCA_009705865.1 Actinomycetota bacterium
AACGAATGTGCGTTGCGGGTCACATGCAGAGACAACGATGCGTGCAGTGACTGTTGCACCATCACCGGTCTGTACGGCGCTCACGCGTGACCCTTCACAGATGATTCCGACCACTCGTGTGCTTGTTCGTAAGAAACCGCCAGCAGCAAGGAATGATTGTTTCAGCGCTTCTGGCAACATGCCGCTTCCGCCGACTGGACGACCGAGTGTTCCGACATGTCGGAGGGCATATGAAATTGCTCCGAGTCCGGTACCTGGGGTTTCAGGCGAGATTCCCCATACAACTGGGCCCTCGACCATCGCTGGTCCGATGACAGCCTCATCGTCAAAAAACTGCCGCATTACGTCAGCTGCTGACATTCGACTCATACGAAGCATTGAGGCAACTCCGCGGCCGCCTCTGCGAATCACAGTGGAAAGTAGTGATCCGCGCGTTGGGGGGTTAGCGGCGGCTTCAAGGATAAGACGAGCGACAGGAATGGCAGTCTGCGCGAATTGTCTGTATCCATCAACTGAGCCAGGATGCGCAATGGCGAGTTCATCAAGTGTTCTATCGACGTCATGCCATAAGGGCCAGAACTTTTCGGTTGTCCAATCGCCGTTGATTTGTGGAGGTTCGACATCGATGTACTCAAGACCATGCGCAGAAAGATTGAGTTCTTCAGCAATGGGAGTTGTGCGAAATGTGAGGTGGTCACAGTTGCAAATGTTGACGGTTGCCCCGCCGTATTCTTCGCTGGCTGCTGTTCCGCCAACGTCTGACCTGGCTTCGATCAGCAAGGTCGATAAACCGTGTCTGGCAAGGTATGCGGCTGTAACTAGTCCGTTATGTCCGGCACCTATGACAATGGCATCAAAATCAGTGTCAGCACGCTTAGTCATGGTCTCTATTCAACCACTCAGATAGGTTTGATGCATGGCTTCTTCTCGTTTACTCGGCGATCTATCCGCACCACAACTGACAGCGGAATTGACCTCGGATTCAATCATCGTGTTGCCGTTGGGCGCAATCGAACAGCATGGACCCCATCTGCCGTTAAATACCGATTTCGTAGTGGCTGACGCGGTAGCAAGAGCTGCGGTGGAAAAATTTGGTGCCGAAACCAACGCGTGGTTGCTGCCAACCCTTCCGTTTACAAAATCAAATGAGCATGCGTGGTCTCCCGGAACAATGTGGTTATCGGCCCAGACCATGATGGCCGTGATTGATGATCTTGGTAGAAGCATTGCGTCGACTGCAGCAAAGAAAGTGATGTTCATCAACGGGCATGGTGGCAACAGCGCACTGACTGCGATGATGAACAGGGAGCTGCGGTTGAAGTACGGACTTCAGACTTTTCTCGCTCACCCGCACATGCCTGCTGATCAAGGTGGATCTTCTGCGGAGTCTGAGCTTGGTATGGGTGTTCACGGTGGCGTTGATGAGACGTCCGTCATGTTGCATCTACGCCCTGATCTCGTTGATATGTCTCTTGCTGTGCGTCGCGTGCCTGAAGGGCTAGCCAAAAATGAACAAGTGAAGTTCGGAGGCCGCGTGGCTTTTGGCTGGTTGTCAAATGACTTCTTTCCAGAGGGTCATATTGGCGATCCAACAGGCGCTAGTGCTGAACTTGGATCTCGCATGTTTGCAGCTGCTGTGGACTCCTTAGGCGTTGCCATGAGAGAAATCAGCCGTTTCGATTTCGGCCGATAAATACAAAAAGGGGAGGAGCATTGCTGCCCCTCCCCAATGTGCGTAGTTATTTAGCCAAGCTTGATAGCTGGGTCGATGTACTTGTTGGTAACGATGTCGTCAGCAACAAGGCCTTCTTTAACCTTTGAACCAGTTGAGGTGAACACTGGGGTTGCTGTCTCAATGAACGCTGTGACGCGATCCATGTCGAAAGAACCAAGAGTTCCATCTGGGCTGTTTGCGACCAGTTTGTCTTCTTGCATCTTTGCTACTGCAGCTTTTGCCTGTCCAGCGTCGTAAGCCCAACCGTTGTTGTACTGGGTGACGGCATCAAGAACGATGGCATTAGCTGTATCTGGCGATGCAACATAGTCAACTGCAGCTTGCTGAATGATGGGAACAAGTGCTGTGAGGCAAGTGTCATACTTGGCAATATTTTCAGGTGTTCCACCCAATGATTGTGCGTAAGCGGTCCAACCTGCATCGTGGATGTACTGGTATCCGACATCCTTCATCCAGTCCTTCAAGACATTCTTGTAGAAGTACGGCTCTGATGTTCCGAAGCCCTGTTGCGTATCTTTTCCGCCAGCCGCAATGAATGATGCTGGTGCACCATCGTATGTGTCGTCTACTTGCTTCTTATCCAAGATTCCGGTGCTTGTGAAGTAGTCCATGTAGGCAGCTCCCTGGAAGTAGCGAACCTTTGCTCCGGTTGCCTTCAGGTCGCCAATGGTCTTGACGTCTGGGTATGTAGCAGGGTCCCACATGATGATCTGTGGGTTGATGTTGAATGGAGCAACAACTGCAATAGTTGGGAAGTCGGTCGAGTGAGCAACTGCTTCGTCTGTACTTGTAAAGCCAAGAAGAATACTTGGATCCTTGTAGAGCTCAGCTGTTACTTGGCTGTAACCAATAGCTGGTCCGCCTGCACGAATTTCTACTTTGACACCAGTGCTTTCTCCACCAGCCATGAGATCACCAGTGACACGCAATTTTGCGGTGTCTACCGTGTAACCAGGACCAACGAGTTGGTACAAGTTGCCGTGTTCTGCTTCTGGGTTCCAGTCAGTCTGAAGTGAAACAGTTGCAGGGCAACCAGCAGCGACAAGGTCGACGCCAGTAGCTGCTGCAGCAGTTGTGTCTGATGCAGCGTTGTCACTGCCACCGCACGCTGCAAGCGTGAGGGCCGCAATGACTGCAGTAGCTAGTAATGGTCTTTTTTTCATTGGTGTTTGTTCTCCTGGTGGTTGGTGAGTGGTGGGTCAATGACCCCTATTGGTGATGTGCCATTTGCCGATGGCTCTACGAGAGACCCATCCGAAAAAGAGGAACACCACCAGACCGAGTGCGCTGGCAAGAATGATTGCTGTAATGAGTTCTGCACCCCACAGACGATTTCGATACACATCTATTTGAGCTCCGACACCCACGACACCGCCTTGACGGAAATAGAAGTCACCGACAACTGCTCCGATGACTGCGAGTCCGGCAGAAATTCGAAATCCTACAAAAATGTTTGGAAGCGCGGCAGGAAACTGCAACTTCGTGAGACGGGTCCACCTAGATGCGCCTTGCAACGTAAATAACTCATGTTGACTCTTGTCTGCCGACAGAAGACCAAACAGTGTGTTGCTGACGATCGGAAATATGGCGATAAGAAC
>WLSJ01000155.1 GCA_009705865.1 Actinomycetota bacterium
GAAGAGATAACCAGGGCCAGAACCAGCGACCGCTGTTACTGCATCCATATGTGATTCATCCACGCGCACCACGATGCCAACAGCGCTCAACAAAGACTCTGCCCATGCAAGATCAGCTTCAGTGCATTGCGCGCTGCCACAGATTGCAGACACACCTTCACCAACTAACGCCGGTGTATTCGGCATTGCACGCACTGCAGCGGTGGTTGCACCTGCAGCTGATTGCAATGTTGCAACCGAAATTCCTGCGGCAATTGAAAGAACTCGTGGAATTCCCAATGCAGCTGCTGATACGCACACTGCTGCTGCATCACCCGGCTTCACTGCAATCAGCGCACCTTCACCGGCCACGACTGTTGCGCTAGTACGAACACCAAATGTCGATTCCAGTGATGATCGTTTGTCTGCATCAAGTTCAACAACCGTGATGCTTGCTGATTCCCACCCATTGGCTACCAAGCCACTGACTATTGCAGTGCCCATATTGCCCCCGCCGATAATGACGAGCCGTGGTGTGTGTGAAGTCATATGCCAACACTAATAGCGATGGTGCCGAGGACGGGGCTGACTTCCCCGACCTCCCCGCCTCTCGGCAATTGAGATGTGGGCGAGGCCAATTGCCGTTTGGCAATTAGTTAGTCAGCAAAGTGGCTGGCGAAACCAATGCGGATAATGGTGGGGAAAATGCGCTCCACAGTGGCATACAGGGTGCCGACAACGCGATCAAGCTCGTCTTCATCAACCATGCGCAATGGCAATTCGCCGCGCAAGAAAATGGCGTCTTCAATGCCAATGGAAAAATGGACGCCCACTAGCGATTCGTTGCGGCGCAGAACATGTTCATACAACTGTTCAGCATTTTCCTCAGGCGCAGGCATGACGTACGTTTCGAACTGAAGTGTGCGCTGGCCAAGTGTGAACCACACAGTGGTGAATTCTTTTTCTTCACCATGCATACGCACGTACCAGCGGTATTCATCTGGTTCGCCACGGTCAACCGCAACGATTGTGTCATTGCGTTCCATCATGGCCATCAACCATGACGTAATTTGCCGATCAAGCAATTCCAGATGTGTGTTACCAAATAGTTCGCTCATGAGTGTTACTACTTACACACGACACGGTCGCGCGACGTGAGGTCTGTATATGCACGACGCAAACGGGCTGCAGCAAAACTCCATGTGTATGCCTTTGCGCGTTCTGCTGCTTGTGCAGACATATTTGCAGCGACAGACGGATCATCCAGAATTGTTGCAATGTGACGAGCAAAAACATCTGGTTGACGATCTGGCACTAAGAATCCAGTACGACCATCTTCGATGATGTTCAGAAGTCCACCAACTGCTGTAGCAACTACGGGAATTCCACAAGCAGCTGCTTCTAACGCAACAAGTCCAAAACTTTCACTGCGGCTTGGAACTAGGACAACATCTGCTGCGCGGTAATACGTAGACAAAATGTGGTGAGGTTGTGGTTCAACAAAGCGCACTTGACCTTCAACACCAAGTTCTTCAATAAGTGAATGAACATGGGCTAATTCAATTTCTCCTTCAGTGCCACTTGCACCACCGACAATGAGAAGCACTGCATCCTTGCGACCCAACTCTGCGAGTGATCGCACTGCGACATCAGCACCCTTTAGTGGCTGAATACGACCAACGAACAACAACACGGGTCCACTCCCAAGTTCAAGAGCTTTACGTGCGCCACGCTTATCGCCAGGTGCAAAAAATGCATGCTCGACTCCGGGTGCAACGATTTCAATCTTCCCAGGAGGGTTTCCGTACAGCGACAAGAATTGACGCTCTTCTTCTGTGCAACTGACACAGATGGCATCAGAACAACCAATGACTTCAGTTTCAGATTGTTCACGGAATTCAGATTCAGGGTCGCCGCCTTCAGCCTTCACGCGAGCAAATGTATGAAACGTGCTGACCAGTGGAACATCAAGCTCGTGCTTGAGCGAATGACCACTAAGACCACTGAGCCAATAGTTGGCATGAATAACGTCTGTGCCGCCGTGTGCGTTGATGTGATCAAGAACGCCTTCAGTGAATTGAGGAACAATCGAAATCATGTCGCCCTTGGGCATATCAATTGCGCCAGCAGGAATATGCACAACTTTGTGATTCGGTTCAATCATGACTTCAGCGGGAAGATCGCTTCGCCACGTACGTGTATATGTGGTGCAATCAACTCCGGCATGAGCCAGGGCAGATACCAATTCGCGTACGTATACGTTCATTCCGCCTCCGTCGCCAACACCTGGCTGGACAAGAGGCGACGTATGAAGTGAGAGGACGGCTACGCGCATGCAGAACTCAACCTATCTAGGGCTTGTCACATTCCCTAAGGGTGACTATTCGGGGCTGGCTGCACCTATAAATGACCGATACACAGACAAAAGGCTTTGCTTTTGTTCCGCGCTGAGTCGTTCGTCGTTATTGATTGCTTCAGGCACACTGCTGGCCGCTGGTGGTGATCCATCAAGAATGCCGGCTCTGACATACAAGGTCTCTGCTGAAATCTCGAGCGCCCGAGCAATTTGCTGCAAGATGTCGGCCGATGGTCGACGGATGCCGCGCTCTATTTGCGAGAGATACGGATTCGATACTCCGGCAGAACGCGCAAGGTCACGAATGCTCTTTTGTGCGTTCTCGCGCTGTTGACGAATAAATTCACCGACGTCGTGCAAAGTCTCAGTAGGTCGAATGGGCATATCCCTACGAATCTTTCACCACTGCGCCGGCGCCACTTTCACGCACACGCGCTACTAATGCTGCAGTAAGCGCATCGATACGTTCAAACAAATCATGACGTTGTTGTGAACAAGACTTTTCAAACATGCCCAATGCGCCAGCAAGATCAGACAACGCACGATCATCAATATTCTCAAGTGATTCGAATTGATAGTGCTCACACAGTTCATCAAGTTCTTTCACTAACGGATGATCACCAGCAACATTCGTTTCACGTGGAGGACGCGCACTGCCACCACCATGTTGTTGTCCGAATACATCTGCAAGTCGATCAGCTAATGAACCAACAGGAGCATCAGCACCACTTGCTCTGCGGCGTTCTTCGTCTTGCACTAAATCAAGTCGGCCTTGTGCGAGTCGACGCACGTATGAGATGGCATCTTCTTCCATATTCAATGCATTGCGTTGTGCACGAATCTCGGCCAATGTGCCTGGGATTTCAGTTGACATCAGATTCCTCCCGACACTGGCGGCAACACCGCTACTTCATCTTTATCGGTCACGGGGTGCTCGCGTGACACCTCTTCACC
>WLSJ01000156.1 GCA_009705865.1 Actinomycetota bacterium
GAGGCAGCAGATACACACACATTTGCCTCATCTAAGAGATACAAGAGAGATTCGCTTTCAAGATTTTCCAAACACACATGAGCCGTGCCGGCAACACCAGTGCCTGGGGCAAGAGTAGCCGTGGCACATTCAATGCGAGATGTGATTTCGTTGATTAGCTGATCCCTCAATGCGCCTAAACGCGCCACTTCACCCGCGCGATGTGCATCGGTAACAGCAAGAGCAACTGATGTACCGACGATTCCGGCGACATTGTGTGTGCCACTTCGCCGGTCGCGTTCTTGGCCGCCACCCAAAATAAGTGGTTCCAATATCGAACCCTCGCGTAACACCAAGATGCCCATTCCTTTTGGTCCGCCAAATTTATGTGCAGACAATGTGAGCGCATCAACATGTGGCCACACTGTGCGAAGGTCTTGCCAACACGCGGCTTGCACTGCATCAGTGTGAAACACGGCATTAGGAGCTTGACGACGCACAGCATGCGATATGTGCTCGATGTCAGAGATTGCACCAGTTTCGTTATTCACTGCCATTACCGACACCACTGCAACATTGTCAAGATCAGTTAACACCGCACGCATGACATCAGGATCAACCGACCCAGCAGAAGTCACTGGTACAACTGTGCCGCCTACATGTTCGACACAATGCAACACAGCATGGTGTTCAGATGCGCCACAGACAGCAGTGCCCCCAGTGCGACGAGTAGCACCAAGAACTGCAGCATTGTCTCCCTCAGTACCACCGCTAGTAAAAATCACTTCACCAGGACGACATCCGATGACTTCGGCAACTACATCACGTGCCTCATCAATTACTTGGCGCGCCTCACGGGCAAAACGATGAGAGCCCGATGGGTTGGCATACATCACATCGCCATACTTGGCCATGGCATCACGAGCTTCTGAGCGAAGAGGGGACGTGGCAGCGTGATCGAGATACACGTACCTACGTGGCGAATCGGTGATCTCGGTCATCTAGTCAGGCTACCGATGCGTCCCCCGCCACATGGTCGTGATGGACTAGGACCTCATGAATCATGATGCGGTAAACCCCTATGGCGTTGAAGGATACGACGCCTCAACCTATGGCGACTCTTTTGCCGAGGTCTATGACCAGTGGTATGCCCACCTTGATGACGCTGATTTCCTGTCATCAATTACCGCAGATCTCCCCACAACTTCTCAACGCGTTCTAGAACTGGGTGTCGGCACGGGCCGACTGGTTGCACAATGGCTCTCTCTTCGTCCTGATTCCCACGACATTTTCGTTGGAGTGGATTCGTCATCAGCGATGTTAAAAATTGCGCACAACAGGCACTTTCCTCCATCTGTATCACTGGTCGCCGGTGACTTTTCTGAATACTTGCCCGAAGGCCCATTCGATGTCATCTTTGTTGGCTACAACACTCTGTTCAATCTTCCAGACATGAATGCCGTGCAATCTTGCATGTCGCTCGTCGCCAGCAGACTCGCTCCACACGGTTCGTTCTACATCGACGCAGTTATCCCCCGTTCAACAGATGACTCCACTCATGAAGTCATTCAAACCATGGCAACAGGGGAAGAAGTCGTCGCCCGTAGTCAACATGACTCGGTCAACCAGCGCATTTCTGGCACATTCACTCATCTCGCCGCTAGTCACGACCGCACAGTGAGGTCTTGGTCTATTTGTTATGTCATGCCAGAACAAATAGACGCAATTGCAGAAAAGTCCGGACTATCTCTGTTCACTCGGTATGCCGATGGGCGTCAGGCTGCGTTTACTGAAGATTCACATCGTCATATCAGTCGGTATTCACCCACTGTGTGACGCCTTCGTCGGCTTGTATTCCACCGAAAACAAGTCAATTCGCCCTATCCTGAATACCTAGTGAGTCAACTTCGTCTCAATCTTCTCACCGGCCGATGGGTCACGGTGGTGCCGTCTCGGGCTAAGCGCACGAGCGACTTTGCTCCGCGCGCACAAAAAGTAGAAAACGATCCAGATCGTGAATGCCCATTTTGTCCCGACAGCGCACACGCAGACACTCCGCTATTAGAGAACGTTGACGCTGCAGGCAATTGGCAGTTGCGCGTTATTCCAAACCGCTACCCCGCTTTTGAAGGTGACGAGTCACTTGCGGTACGTAACCTCGGTCCGGTGCATGTGATGGCAGAAGCCAGCGGCACACATGAAGTGTTGGTGTATTCGCCAGAACATGAAGTTCGCTTTGACAACCTTTCTGATGAGCAAGTTGCCAAATTCATGGCAGCTCTAAAGACTCGCTTTGCTGCTCATGCAAACACGCCGAATATTCGGTATACCCAAGCAATCGTGAACCATGGCCGCGAAGCTGGTGCATCACTTGCTCACCCACATGGTCAATTGCTCGGTCTTCCATTCGTGCCAGGTGAAATTCTTGAAGAAGAACGCGCATTTGAACGTTTCAAAGGTGGCTGCATTGTGTGCACTACTACTGAAGCAGAATCAAACAACGAACGGTTTGTGTTAGCCAACGATCACGCAATGGTCATTTGTCCATTCTGGTCATCGAGCCCATATGAATTGCTTGTCATGCCAAAAGCTCATCAGCAACATCTCACCGATACAACAGACGACGCGCTGGTCGGAGTCGGCATTGCCATTCGCGACGCCCTCAAGCATCTCGTTGCAACTCTTGGTGACATTGCCTTCAACCTCGTGTTCCACACTGCGCCATCACACCATGCAGGCATGTACCACTGGCACGCTCACTTGTTCCCCAAGCTGACCACCACAGCTGGTTTCGAGCGCGGCACTGGCGTCATGATCAATATCATCGCCCCTGAATTTGCAGCGCAAGAACTTCGCAACGCTGCAGTGAACGCCTAAACATGGGCCGCATTCGCGTAGCAATAGATATCAACGCGAGCACACAACGAGTGTGGGATGTAGTTGAACCTATTGAACGCCATGTTGATTGGATGGCTGATGCCGTTGCAATTCGTTTCAAGACTGATCAAACTCGTGGTACCGGAACTGAGTTTTTCTGCGACACGAAGGTTGGCCCCATCAAGCTTGTGGATGAGATGAAAATCACGTCTTGGGTTCCTATGCAAGCAATGGGAGTCACACATACAGGAGTTGTTACAGGAACCGGTGAATTCACCCTTGAAGCTCTCTCGCCTTCGTCGACACGATTTGTATGGACAGAAGTATTGGTGTTCCCGTGGTGGCTCGGCGGAAAACTTGGCGCTCTTGTCGGAGGCCAAATTGTGATGAAAGCAATTTGGCGCAAAAACTTGCGCA
>WLSJ01000157.1 GCA_009705865.1 Actinomycetota bacterium
ATCCTTGTCGGACTTGTTGCTTCCTTTTTCGTTGGCGGCGTCTGGGCACTGGTGTTGGTGATCTCACGAAAGGCAAACAGGCACACACATTTCGCATTTGGCCCCTTTCTCATTGTTGGAACACTCATCGCTGTTCTACGATGACGGCACACACATAAGGGGTTTCACATGTCGGAATTATCAGGAATGGTTGCAATTGTCACTGGTTCATCAAGTGGTATCGGTGAGCGCACTGCACAACGCTTAGCCGAACTTGGCGCACATGTTGTGGTGAACTCAGCAAGTTCTGTTGAAGCTGGCGAGAAATTAGCGGCGTCGCTTCCAAACGGTGCCATATATATACAAGCCGATATCAGTGATAAGGCTCAGTGCGAGAACCTCATCAACGCAACTGTTGCAAAGTTCGGCAAGCTAGATCTTCTTGTAAACAATGCGGGCTGGACCACATTGGTGCCTCACGGAGACCTTGATGCACTCACCGATGAAATTTTCGAACGCACATTTGAAGTGAATGTGTTTGGTACGTGGCAACTCACAAAGTTGGCTATGCCTCACTTGCGTAAGTCTGATGATGGGCACGTGGTCAATATGACTTCAGTTGCTGGTGTTCGCCCTATGGGTTCTTCCATTGCGTATTCAATGACAAAGTCAGCGTTGAATCAAATGACACGCCTTATGGCAAAGAGTCATGGCCCCGTTCGTCACAACGCAGTTGCACCTGGGTTAGTAGAAACACCATGGACCAAAGATTGGGCCGCACAACATGCTGGTGTTGCGGCAATGGCTCCACTGAAGCGTTCTGCCACTGCCGATGATTGTGCAGAAGCAGTTCTTGCGCTGGTGCGTAATAAATATGTCACTGGCCACATTTTCGTAGTCGATGGTGGACTGACTCAAGTTAGCTAACACACATGATTGTTCACCTCATCGACGGCACATACGAGCTGTATCGCCAACACTTTGGTCAAGCAGTTCGTCATGCCACACCACCGCCATTATCTGCAACTCGCGGTGTCGTCACGTCTACATTGCAATTACTTGTTGGTGGTGCAACACACGTGACCGTGTCAGTTGATCATGTGATTGAAAGTTTCCGTAACCAAATGTATGAGGGTTACAAAACTTCCGACGGCATGGAAGTTGACATTCTCGAACAGATTCCCATCATGGAAGATGCATTGCGCGCACTTGGTGTTCCCGTATGGCCGATGGTGAAATACGAAGCCGATGATGGTTTAGCCGCTGGTGCACTGATTGCATCATTGGATGAGCGTGTTGATCAGGTACAAATGATTACACCTGACAAAGATCTCGGGCAATGTGTTGTTGGCAACCGCGTGGTGCAATACGACCGCCGCAATGACCTCATTGTTAACGAAACCGCAATTATTGAAAAGTTTGGTGTTGGCCCGGCAAGCATTGCCGACTGGCTCGGACTTGTCGGAGACACAGCAGACGGTTTTCCTGGTTTGCCTGGGTGGGGTGCAAAGAGCGCAACGTCAGTGCTGGCGCGTTACCTACACATCGGTGATATTCCCGACGATGAAGCACAGTGGGCAACCGATGGTGTGGCAGTACGCGGCGCGGCAAAGCTTGCAGCAACATTGCGCGATCAACGCCCAATGGCTGAATTATTCAAGCAAGTCGCAACCGTTGTTACCGATGTGTCTGATGATGTGCCACTTGGTTCCGTTGATGATTGGGAATGGCGCGGCCCCACAAAAGATTTAGGGACAATTGCTAAACAACTAAACATGACCGACTTATTGGAACGAACAGAGCGCGCCATGGTCGGCCGTCGTAGCTAACTATTTGATAGTTGCGGGTTTAGCTTTAATCGTGTATTTCAGTTTGCGTGGCTTAATTTTTGAATTATCCGCACGGACTTTTTTGCCTGTTGTCAGCGCCTGACGTGTCCACTTTCCAGTAGCTGAAAGTGTGGCGGTGTTCGCACGAATCGCAGCCACAAGCGGAGCTGGCAAGATGCACGCCTTCTTTGGTGTGTACCAACGCCACTTCGCTGTCTTAATTTTCTTAGTGGTTCCGAAGGGCTTGAAAGCACACTTGTACTTAACGTTCTTCGCGCCAACTTTGTATGTAGCAGAAATTGACAGTTTTATTCTTCCCGCATAAATCTTCATTCGAATCTTTGGCTTGAGGCCGTTATTCTTGTCGAGCGTGAATCCAAATTCATCGGTAATGATGATGTCGCCAGGAGATGTAGTTGGCATGTACCCAACAGTGTTTGCATCTGTTTCAGAATCTGTCAGTGGTTCTTTATCCCACGACGGCGTGTAGCCAGCCGGCACAGTGTCGGTAGGGCCAGCACTAGTCGGCGTCGTAGTTTTCGCTAGTGCTGTGACTGATGCCGATGATGCACTTGGTGCGGAACTGTAGTTGTTCCTCTTGGCGATGGTTGTGAATGTGTACGTGGTGCCTGCTGTTAAGCCGGAGATAGTGCATGATCCTGATGCCCCGGTGACTGTGCATGTTGCGCCACCAGGTGAAGCTGTGACTTCGTATGACGTTGGCCTAACGCCACTTGTTGGTGCGGTCACTGTAACTGTTGCGCTTTCTTCTCCCGCCACAACAGTGGCAACTCCCGGAGTATTTGGTTCAGGACGGGGCGACCCCATGTTTGTGATTGGCATATTGGCAAATGAGGCATAGTCTTCGCCGCCTCTTCTTTGTAAGGCATTGTTTGCAAGTGTGTTGTCGACGGCAGGTGCGTTATACGACAATGTGATGACTGATCCGGAATACACAGTGGATGTGAGAGTTAGGTCAACAATCGTTTCCCCGATTACTTCAAATTTGGTTACTGGATTCGGAGCTCCATCGACCCGCACATCGAAACTTGACAGTGCGGGAGGTTTAGTCGAATCCGTTCTGTCGCCAATAACAATTGAAATTTTGCCAATAATGTAGGTTCCTGATGTAGCCGGCATTGTGGCTGCGCTCGCTGTCCCTGTGGAAAATGGCAGTGGGGCAGTCAGCGCCATTGTGGCGATGAGGGTGGCAACGAGAGCGAGAGTGGGACGAGGAATGAAAGTTTTCAACACCTAAGTATCTTAGGGTGTGGATAAGTTCCTTAGGACATCTTCGAGCCCCAGTGATTCGGGCCCATGGATAGTGAAGTGACGGCCAGGCGATCTGCGGCGCACGATCGTTCCCGCGTGGAGGCTGCTTCCGTCAGGACCTGACCTGGTTTACGGGCGATCGTCGCACAGGACCC
>WLSJ01000158.1 GCA_009705865.1 Actinomycetota bacterium
GCACTCGAAGCGCTTGAGCAGACTAGCGGTACCCCTGTGGAAAACCTAGGGATATCTCAAATTATTTTGTCAGTGTGACTTTGATCGCTGTATCAGCTGCGTGGGAAGCCTTGCCAAATAAGCGCCTAAAGAAAGATTGAGCGATGATCGCAAGGTACATGAACCGGTACTTCTTGCGTACCAGATCAGCGACACGCTTCGAATTGGGGCCGTCCAATATCTCGGCGGTGCCGGTGTACACGGTGGCTTCTGGTGCGACGACACCTTTGAACGTTGAAGCGGCAATGGTGGCGCGCGGATCGCGACGCACGCGCTTTACTTTGAACGCGTCATGGTCTGATGTGAATGCGTACCCACCATCAAAAGGCACAACCCATACGGGCAACGACACCGCATCGCCATTTTTCTTATACGTCGTGAACGAAACGTATTTGGCTGAATCAAGGTCTGCAGGCATAAAAATCCTTTTCAAAAAAGAACAATAGACAATTGGTCGGGGAGGGGAGACTTGAACTCCCGGCCTCCTGGTCCCAAACCAGGCGCGCTACCAACTGCGCCACACCCCGCGGTGTTTCCGATAAGCCTATCGGGAGGTTTTAGCTGGCGCTCTTAGCAATACGAGCAAGACGCTTTGCAGTGCGACCAGTTGGCGCAAGGTGACGATGGTCGAGGTCGCCGATTTCGATGCCGTTTGAGAAAAGAACGCGGTAGCGCAGCCAATTGAAACCGTTCGACAAGATGACCTTGCCCTCAGAGCCAACAGCAACACCGTCGAGTGCAACAGTGGTCACCACTTTGTCGCCATTGCGCAAGTTGATTTGGCCCTTGTGGGGGTTTGCAAGAGCGTGGGGCTTCCAAAGAGTCATGTCTCCATTATTGCCTGAAACAGCATCAGACAAGCGAACCCGTGAATCGGACGCCAAAAGTCCAGTCAGTCAGGCACGCCGATACACTTTGCAACCTGTGAAAAGCACTCTCGAAGCCCTAGAGGGCAACAAAGTCAAGCTGTCCATCGAAGTTGACGAGTCGGAATTCGACCGCAACCTAGATGCTGCATTCCGAAAGATCGCCCACGATGTGCGCCTCCCTGGCTTTCGGCCAGGTAAAGCTCCTCGTCGTGTGCTGGAAGCACGTATCGGAATTGATGCCGCGCGTGGCCAGGCATTGCAAGATGCCATCCCTGAATACCTCAGTAAGGCAGTGCGCGAGCACGACGTTGACATCATTGCTACACCTGACGTCACGTTGTTGAACAACAACGACCCAATCGATGCAGACAATCCTGTTGCGCCAGAGTTTGTGTACCCGGTCATGTTCGAAGCAATCTGTGAAATTCGTCCCGAAGTCGCCATCCCTGGTTACGGCGGTCTGCGTGTTGAATTGTCAAGCCCAGATCTTTCAGATGAAGAACTTGATGAAGCAGTTGCAACAGAACGTCGCCGTTTCGGATCTTTAGTTGATGTTGATCGTGCTGCAGAAACAGGAGACAACGTTGTTATCGATCTTGAAGGTCTGCGTGACGGAGAACCTGTTGCCGGACTCAATGTTGACGAATGGACCTATGAAATTGGGCGCGCTTGGGTTGCTCCTGGTTTTGACGAGCAGCTGACGGGCTCAAAGAAGGGCGATGTTCTTCGTTTCAATGCTGTACCAAACGGCACTGAAGAAGCAGCAGATTTTGTTGTCACTGTGAACCGTGTTCAAACTTTGGAATTGCCAGAACTCACTGATGAATGGGTGGAAGCAAACATTGCAGACTCAGACACAGTTGTGGAATGGCGCCAAGCATTGCGCGATCGTTATACCGAAATGCGCGTCAACCAAATGCGTCGCACGGTTGTTGACCGTCTCACAGACGAACTGGCAAAGCTTGTCGAAGTCGAAGCACCTGAATCAATGGTCGGTGCAGACATGCAAGCACGTGTACAAAACACCATTCAGCAGTTCCAGCAGCAAGGAATCGCGCTTGACCAGTGGCTCTCAGCAACAGGCCAAGACACAGATTCCTTTATTGCTGGCATGAAAGAGCAATCTGAAAAAGCTGTCAAAGTTGACTTGGCATTGCGTGCGGTTGCGTTGGCTCAAGGCATCACCGTCAGCGATGACGATTTGGAAGCAGAATTCGAGTCAATTGGTGTTCGCGTTAATGAAAAGACTGCCAAGGTGCGTAAGGCCTACGAGCAGAACGATGCCGTTGCAGACCTTGTGTCTCAAATGCGCAAATCGCAAGCTCTTGAGTGGTTGCTACATAACAGCACCTTTGTAGACCAGAATGGAACTGTTCTTCCCACCGACACGGTGCTCGGAGACCACGACCACGACCATGATCACGACGATGAAGACGAAGCAGAGGATGCAGAATGAACTTCCAGAATTACTACGTACCAAACGTCACTGAACAAACGAGCAGAGGAGAACGTACTTCTGACTTGTTCTCGCGCTTGCTAAAAGAGAACATCATCTTTTTGGGAATGCCTATTGATGACACTGTTGCAAACCTCATCTGTGCTCAGCTCATTCACTTAGAGAGCGAAAACCCAGACCGCGATATCAATATCTATATCAACAGCCCTGGTGGAGACATCACGTCCCTTTTCGCCATCTACGACACCATGCAGTTCATTAAGAACGACATTGCCACCATTTGTCTCGGTCAAGCAGCATCAGCCGCAGCCGTCTTGTTGGCAGCTGGCACCAAGGGTAAGCGCCTCGCTTTGCCCCACAGCCGAGTCCTTCTCCATCAGCCATATGGTCAAGTGGGCTATGGCCAAGTCACCGATCTTGAGATCGCAGCCAAGGAGATTCTCCGCATGCGCGACCTTCTGGAAGAGATTCTTGCCAAGCACACAGGCCAGAGCATGGAAAGAATTCATGCCGATACGGACCGTGACTTCGTAATTGAAGCCAATGAGGCCGTCGAGTATGGCATTATCGACAGTGTGATTTCTTCACGCGAGTTAACGGACCGTTCCGGTCCAATTCGCTAACACACAGTTCGAGGAGGGCCTTCGTGGCCACGTTTGGTGACACAGGAAAGCATTTGAAGTGCTCCTTTTGCGGCAAGTCGCAAAAGCAAGTCAAAAAGCTCATCGCAGGACCTGGTGTCTATATCTGTGATGAATGCATTGACCTGTGCAATGAGATCATTGAAGAAGAAGTAGGCGAGCGCTCTGATGTGCGTCTTGATGTCCTTCCTACTCCTATCGAGACTCGTAC
>WLSJ01000159.1 GCA_009705865.1 Actinomycetota bacterium
GACGATGCCTCAAAAGCTGACGTTGTCGTAGTTAATACGTGTGCTTTCATCGAAGAGGCGCGTAAGGAAAGCATTGACACCATGTTGTCGCTTGACGACACTCGTAAACGTTCCTCGCGTCTCATCGTGACTGGCTGCATGGCCGAGCGTTACGGTGACGAACTTGCCGAGGCATTGCCAGAAGCTGACCAAGTTGCTGGCTTCGGCGTTCCTTTACAACTTGGCCGCAAGCCAATTGCGGTAACAGGTGAAGTGTCAAAGTTTGACTTGTTGAACTTGCCACGACCAAAGTCAAACTCGCCGTGGGCATATGTGAAGATTGCAGAAGGCTGTGACCGTAGTTGTGGCTTTTGTGCCATTCCAAGCTTCCGCGGCCCTCAGCGCAGTCGTGATGTTGCTTCAATTCTGACTGAAGTCGAACAACTTGAAGTTCGTGAAGTGGTCTTGATTGCACAAGACCTGGCAAGTTACGGAAAAGATCGTCCCGATGAATTGGGCGCTGGTTCCATCGTGCAGCTGGTACGTGACGTTGCAGCTATGGCTGACTGGGTGCGTTTGTTGTATCTCTACCCAAGCGACTTGTCAGATGAACTGATTGACGCAATTTTGGACACTGGTGTTCCGTACTTCGACTTGTCGCTGCAACACGCCAGCAAAGAACATCTTCGTCGCATGAAGCGTTGGGGTGACGGCCCTCGCTTTCTTGAGCGCATTGCTCGTATTCGTGAATTGTCACCCGATGCGGCATTCCGCAGCAATTTCATTGTTGGCTATCCGGGCGAAACCGAAGAAGATCATGACCAATTGTTGTCATTCGTTCGTAATGCGCAACTTGATTGGTGTGGGTTCTTTGCATTTAGTCCAGAAGACGGTACTCATGCTCTCACTCTTCCGAATCGCGTAGAAGAAAGTCTGATGAACGAGCGCCTTGCTGAACTGCGTGAACTACAAGACAACATCTCAGCCGAGCGTCGTGACCTTTTGCTCGGCGAAACAATTGAAGTGCTTGTTGATGAACCAGGTATTGCGCGTTCCTTCCGCGAAGCCCCTGAAATAGATGGTGTGGTGCAAGTGCCAGAGCATCTTGAGGTGGGTCGCTTTCACACAGTTGTCGTTGAACAGGTATTTGGACCAGACCTTATAGCGGTTGAAGTAGCGGGGAACTAGCGATGACTTTTGATGAAACAGCAATCGTGACGTGGGCCAACATGGTCACTGTTGGCCGTGTGCTTGCGTCGCCTTTCTTGTTCATGCTCATCCCTGATGACGGACGAGGCTCATATGTTGCGTTTGTAGTGTGGGTCATTTTGTGCAGTAGCGATGGTTTCGATGGCTACTTGGCACGAAAGCACGGAATCACCCGCAGTGGTGCCTTCCTTGATCCGTTAGCAGACAAGATCTTGGTATTAGGAGCGATGTTTACTCTTGTCAGCCGCGACGTTTTCTGGGTTGTGCCCGTTCTTATTATTGCGGCGCGTGAAATCATTGTCAGTTTGTATCGGGTCTTTGTCGGGTCAAAGGGTGTCTCAATGCCTGCAAGTAAGACCGCCAAGGTAAAGACTCTCAGTCAGCAATTGGCTGTCGGTTTCGCCCTTGCTCCGTTCACGGTGATTGACCAAACGTGGACTTTCACTATTTTCATGTGGATCGCTGTTGCGTTAACTCTGTTGAGCGCTGCGCAATATGCGGTGAAAGCTCTGACCTAGTGACACTGGCGTTTACTAGTCAGGAAGAACGCGCAGCGTTACAAAAACGTACTCTCCGCACATTGATGGTGGGCCAAATCATTGGTGCTGCTGCTCTTGCGTCTGCAGTAACAGTGGGCGCGTATGTTGTCCAAGACATTCTGGGCGACACCACGCCATGGGGCGGTATTGCAACAGCAACGGCAACAACCGGCACTGCTGTGATGGCACAAGTGTTGTCACGCATCATGATGCGTCGCGGTCGCCGTCCCGGCTTGCAACTGGGATACGCGCTCGCCACTGTTGGTGCAGTTCTTGCAGCATTCGGCGCTCAGCATCGTTCACTTGCGCTGTTTATGGTTGGTCTGTTTTTGTTCGGTAACGGACAGGCATCAAATTTGCTGGCCCGATATGCCGCGACCGACTTAGCGGAACCACATAATCGCGCACGTGCGATGAGTCGCATTATTTTTGCTTCCACTTTTGGTGCCGTCTTTGGCCCATTGCTCATCTCTCCGGCTGAAGTAGCTGGCCAAGATTGGTTTGGCTGGGCAAAGTACACGGGGCCATGGGTATTTTCCGGCATCGTTCTGCTTGGTGCGTTTCTCAACACATCAATTCGTTTACGCCCAGATCCGTTAGTGATTGCGGGTGGCATTAGCCCGAAGGGGACAGTGAAGCTTCCAAGCATCAAAGAAGCTTTAGCAATTGTTGTTGCTACACAAAAGGGACGACTTGCACTTGCTTCGATGGTCATTTCACAAGTCACAATGGTGGCAGTAATGGCAATGACGCCAGTGCACATGAAATTGCACGGACATGAGTCGCTGAGCCAATTTGTTGTGTCGCTGCACGTTGCTGGCATGTATGCATTTAGCCCACTAGTTGGACGATATGCAGATAAGAAGGGAACACACCACGCTGTTCTTGCTGGTGCCTCCATATTGGTGCTGGCAACTGTCATGTCTGCTCTCAGCGGAGAAGCTGCGCTCATGCTGTTTCCCGCGTTGTGGTTTCTAGGTATCGGTTGGAACTTCGGACTTATTGGTGGGTCTGCGATGTTGCTTGAATCAGTACCCGATGACAAGCGAGTCACGGTGCAAGGGTCGGCTGATTTGATGATGAGCTTTTGCGGTGGAATGGCAGGGTTGTCATCAGGCTTTATTCGCAGGGCTGTTGGTTATCACTTGCTGTCTGCTTCAGCAGCGCTCGCGGCTGGCGCTCTTCTTGTCTGGGCCTTTTATGCATTTCGGCGCATGCAGGTGCAGTCCTCTGTGGCAGGCTAAATGTCATGAAGTGCAATGTTGTTGCCGTGGGCACAGAGCTTTTGCTCGGTCAGATTGTTGATACCAACTCTTCGTACATTGGCGAACAATTAGCAGCAGTTGGCATTGGGTCTCATCTACAGCTCAAAGTAGGCGACAACTTGGGGCGAGTTGTGGCGGCCATTCGTCTGGCACTTGAAGATGCCGACGCCGTCATCATTTGTGGCGGCCTTGGACCAACGCATGATGACC